>CAKZVG010000068.1 GCA_937921835.1 uncultured Bryobacteraceae bacterium
CCGGCCGCCCGGACGCCGGGTTCCGCGAACTGGAGGAGGCGTCGCGGCTCGATCCGACCAATCGACATGCGGATCTGGCGATCATCGAGGGCCACCTGCGTCGGAGAGAGGCCGACAAGGCATTGGCCGCGGTCCAGGCGCTCGAAGCGAAGCAGCCGCAGGACCCGTTGACGTTCCAGATGTATGGCCTGGTCCATCTCCTGCGGAACGATGTACCTGCTGCCCGCGCCGGCTTTCAGCGGGCGCTCGAGTTGCAGCCTTCGTTCGTCCCGGCTCTCTTCAACCTGGCGCAGCTCGACCTTTCCGAAAAGAAGCCGGAGGCGGCGAAAGGCCGTTACGAAGCATTCCTCAAGCGCGAACCCAACAACGTGCCGGTGCTGATGTCGCTGGCCGAGTTTCAGCAGCGAACCGGCGCGCCGGCAAAGGAGATCGAGGCAACGCTCAGGCGCGCCGTTTCCGCGGGGCCACAGAGCGCGGCGCCGAGGTTGGCGTTGATCGACCTGCTGCTGCGCAGTGGCGACCAGCGTGGGGCGCTGTCGGCCGCGCAACAGGCCTTCGCGGCGCTGCCCAACGATCTGCGCGTGGCGGAGGCGACGGCTGTCGCGCAGGAGGCTGCGGGCGAGATCAACCAGGCGATTGGCACCCTGAACAAGCTCGCGTCGATGCAAACCGGTTCGGTTGGTCCGCTGTACCGGCTGGCTGGCCTGCATGTTCGGCAGCAGGAGCCGGACCGGGCGATCGAGGTTCTGCGGCGGGCGCAGAAGGCGGGGGCGAGCGACGCCGAGGTCGTTCCGCAGGTGGCGCAGGTCTATGCGGTTGCCGGTCGTCACGACGACGCGCTGCGGGAAGCCCGCTCCTGGCAGAAGCGGGAACCGAGATCGGCCGGGCCCTGGGCGCTCGAAGGCGACATCCACACCGCGCTGCGCCAGCTCGGCGAAGCCGAGCGCGCGTATCGCGAAGCCATGAAACTCGATCCGAAGGCCGACGCGGTGGCCATCAAGCTGCATGCCGTGCTCGAGGCGTCCGGAAAGAAGGGCGAAGCCGAGTCCTGGAGCCGGAAGTGGATGGCCGAGAACCCGCGCGACACGGCGATGCGGATGGAGCTTGGACGGCAGGAACTGGCCCGGGGCAACAAGAAGGCGGCGGCCACACACTACCGGGCCGTGCTGGAGCTCACCCCCGGAAACGTGGTGGCCCTGAACAACCTGGCGTGGATCTATGGCGAACTTGGTGATCCCAAAGCGCTCGTGATCGCCGAGCAGGCGGTGAAACTGGCACCGACGAATGCAGCAGTACTCGATACCTACGGGATGTTGCTGGTCAAGAAGGGAGAGGCGGCGCAGGCGCTGCCTTTCCTGGAACAGGCGCGCAAATACGCGCCGGGCCGGAAGGATCTGCGCCTGAACTACGCCAAGGCTCTGGCGCAGGCTGGGCGGAAGGACGAGGCGCGCCGGGAACTGGAATCCCTGCGGGCGGAGAAAGGCGAGTTCGCCGGAAGGGACGAGGTTGCCGCTCTCCTGAAGGCGCTTTGATCCCCCGCATTCTGCTCCGGGCGTGGGCAGGCTCGCTGCCGCGAGCGCGTAGCGGTGCCTGCTGTCGTCCGAACGGGCGGGCCGGCCGCCGGAGTCCCCGAAAAGGTCACGCACGACTGGAACAGGAAACTTCGTCATGACTTGTGTCGCTATCGTCGGTCTCGGCTACGTCGGGCTGCCGCTTGCCGTGGAGTTCGGCAGGAAGTACCGCACCATCGGCTTCGATCTGTCCGAGGCCAAGGTGCAGTCGTACCGCCGCTGCATCGATCCGACCGGTGAGGTCCGCCCCGAGGATCTCGCGGCGGCGCGCCTGCTGGAGCCGACGACCGAGCCGGCGGCCCTCAAGGAGGCGGACTTCGTCGTCGTTGCCGTGCCGACGCCGGTGGACGACGCTCACAACCCGGACTTCTCGCCGCTGGTGGGCGCCAGCGTCTCGGTCGGCCGGAATCTGAAGCGCGGCGCCGTGGTCGTCTACGAATCGACGGTCTATCCGGGCGCCACCGAGGAGGTCTGCATCCCGATCCTCGAACGCGAGTCCGGCCTGGCGTGGAAGAAGGACTTCTTCGTCGGCTACTCGCCGGAGCGGATCAATCCCGGCGACCGCGAGCACACGCTGACTCGGATCGTCAAGGTCGTCGCCGGCGACTCGCCCGAGACCCTCGATCGAGTGGCGCAGATGTACGGCAGCATCATCACCGCCGGCGTACACAGGGCCTCCAGCATCAAGGTGGCGGAAGCGGCCAAAGTGATCGAGAACACCCAGCGGGATCTCAACATCGCGCTGATGAACGAACTGTCGCTGATCTTCCACCGCATCGGCATCGACACCCTGGAGGTGCTGCAGGCGGCGGGTACGAAGTGGAACTTCCTGCCGTTCCGTCCCGGGCTGGTCGGCGGCCACTGCATCGGCGTCGATCCGTACTACCTGACCTTCAAGGCCGAGAAGCTCGGCTACCACCCGCAGGTGATCCTCGCCGGCCGCCGCATCAACGACGGCATGGGCAAGTTCGTTGCCGAGCAGACGGTCAAGCAGATGATCCAGGCCGGGTTCCCGGTCAAGGGTTCTCACGTCAACGTGCTCGGCCTGACCTTCAAGGAGAACTGCCCGGACCTGCGCAATTCCAAGGTGATCGACGTCATCCGCGAACTGGAGTCCTACGGCGTCACCGTGCACGTTCACGACCCCGTGGCGCTGCCGGATGAGGCGCGGCATGAGTATGGCGTCGAGTTGACGGCGTGGGAGCATCTGCCGAAGGCCAACGCG
>CAKZVG010000069.1 GCA_937921835.1 uncultured Bryobacteraceae bacterium
CGCGAGCTGAACTACAGCTCGGACATCGACCTGATGTTCGTGCACGGCGGCGCGGGCGAAACGGCGGGACCGGACAAGATCAGCAACAAAGAGTTTTTCAAGAAGCTGGCCAACCAGTGCACGGAGCTGCTTTCGACTTACACCGCGCGGGGGCTGTGCTACCGGGTGGACCTGCGCCTGCGGCCGGACGGGCGGCTGGGCGAAATCTCGATCTCGCTCGACGGGGCGAAGAAGTATTACCAGGAACGCGCCCGCGACTGGGAGTTGCAGATGCTCATCAAGGCGCGGGTGGCGGCCGGCGATGGCGAGCCGGGACGGCAGTTGCTGGCCTTCGTGGAACCGCTGATCTATTCGACGACGCTCGACTTCAGCGCCGTGGAGTCGGTTTCGGCGACTCGCGTGCGCATCCACGAGAAGGCGGCGGCGCGGCGCCCGGCGAGCGGTTCCGACATCAAGCTGGCGCGGGGTGGCATCCGCGACATCGAGTTTCTGGTGCAGTGCCTACAGCGGCTGCACGGGGGCCGCGAGCCCTGGGTGCGCCACGGCGGGACGCTGCTGGCGTTGTTCCGGCTGCGCGACAAGGACCTGCTCTCGCCCGCCGAGTATTCACGGCTGGCCGAGGCCTACCAATTCCTGAGAAACCTCGAGCACCGGCTCCAGTTCGACGAGGACCGCCAGACGCATGCGCTTCCCACCGGGCGCGAGGAACTGGAGCTGCTGGCGCGCAAGATGCCGGCGGCGCAACTGGGGAGCGGCGCGTCGGCCGACAGCCTGCTGCGGGAGCTGAACCGGCATCTGGAGGAAGTGCAGGAGATCTACGAGCGCGTCATTCACGCGCAGCGTCCGATCTACTACACCACGGCCGCGCCGGCCGGCGTGGGCGGTGAAACGGCGCTGGAGGGGGAGATGGCTTACTCGGAGCCCATGGCGAGCAATCTGGTCCGCTTCCTCGATTCCCGGGCGCCCGGGCTGGCGGCGTCGCTGGCGCGCTCGAACCTGCGGCGCGGCGTGAAGCACTTCGAGCATTTCCTGGAGCGCATTCTCCCCAAGCCGGAGTACCTGGGCTGGTTGGATAAGGACCCCGCCCTGGCCGGGTACGTTTTCGATCTGTTCGAGCACAGTCCCTATTTTGCCGAGCAGCTCATCCGCACTCCCGACCTGATCGAGGAGTTGTGGCAGCTCCGGGACGCCGCGCCGCAGACCGTCTCCGAGCCTCCCGACAACGCGCCCGATCTGCGACGCTATTTCCGCCGCGAGATGCTGCGCATCCAGAGCCAGAGCATCTGCCTGCGGGAGCCGATCTTCAGCACGCTCGGGAAGACCTCCGACCTGGCCGACGCGGCGGTGCAGGCGGCCTACCGGATGGCGGTGCGGGAAACCGCCGCTTCACGGCCGCCGGTGACGGCGGGCTACGTGCCGCGCGACCAGATGATGGTGGTGGCCCTCGGCCGGCTTGGCCAGCGCGAGTTTGACCTGGCATCGGACGCCGACCTGGTGTTCGTGCTGCCGGAGGCCGAGGCGCCCGAGAGCGTGTTCTGGACGCGAGTGGCCGAGCGCTTGATCGACATCGTCACCGCCTATACGGGCGAGGGCGTGATCTTCGCCGTCGATACGCGGCTGCGCCCCAACGGGCGCGAAGGCGCGCTGGTGCAGACCAAGAGTGCGTTCAAGGACTACTTCTCCAAGAAGGCCGAAGCCTGGGAAGGCATCGCCTACATGAAATCGCGCGCGGTGGCGGGCGACCTGGAGCGCGCCACGCGCTTCCTGGACGAGTTGCAACAAATCGACTGGCGGCGCTACGGCCAGAGCCACCGCTCGCGCAAGGCGCTGCGGCAGATGCGGCAGCGCCTGGAGCGCGAGCAGGGGCCCAGCAACCCGCTCAAGGCCGGCCGCGGCGGCTACTATGACATCGATTTCGCGCTCATGTACCTGCGGCTGAAGAGCGCCGGCTTCTTCTTCAAGGTGTTAAACACGCCGGAAAGGATCGACATCATCGAAAAAATGGGCCACCTGGAGCGCGCCGACGCGGTGTTCCTGAACGACGCGGCCACCTTCTACCGGGCGGTGGATCACGGCCTGCGCGTGTTCTCGGGGCAGGCCGAGGGGAGCCTGCCGTCCTCGCCGGCCCAGCTCCAGCTTCTCACGAATCTGGTGACGCGCTGGACTCCGGACCACCTGCACGACCAGCCGCTGGACGTGGAGCTGGCGCAGATCCAGTCCCGCACGCGGGAATTCTTCGAGCGCTTGTTCGGGACGGTGGAGTGAGCGCCCGCCTTCTAGCCGCGCTCGCGGCGCTCTCGGCTGCGCCCGCGATCGCGGCCGCGGCGGATCCTTTCGCGCACATATTCGAGCGGCTCTATAATTGGGATTTCGCAGCCGCCCACCGGGGCGTGGACGAGCATATCAGCGCTTGGCCCACGGACCCGCTGGGGCATGCCGTGCGCGCCGCGGTACTCTTGTTCGGGGAACTGGACCGCCTGGAGATCCTGGAGAGCGAGTTTTTCGCCAGCGACAAGCGGATTGCGGAGAAGAAGAAGCTGAAGGCCGATCCGGAGGTGCGGCGCCGCCTGTTCGCCGCCGTCGCCGAGGCGCGGCGGCTGGGCGAGGCGGGGCTGGCCAGAGACCCGGGGGAACGCAACACCCTGTTCGCCCTCTGCATGGCGAGCGGCGTGGCCACCGATTACACCTCCTTCGTCGAGAAGAGGCTTTGGAGCGCGCTGAAGATGGCGCGCGAGTCGCACGATTACGCCTTGCGGCTGTTGCGGCGCGATCCGTCGTTCCGCGACGCCTATCTCACGACCGGCCTGCACGAGTATCTGGTCGGCAGCCTGCCGTTCTTCGCGCGCTGGTTTGTGCGTTTCGAGGACACGGCGGGCGACAAGCGGCAGGCGGTCAAGCAACTCGAACTGGTGGCACGCGAGGGACATTACTATAAGCCGTTCGCCAAGGTGCTGCTGGCGGTGATTCACCTGCGCGAGAAGCGGCCGCTCGATGCCGAACGGCTGCTGGCGGAGCTGTCACGCGAGTACCCGGAGAATCCGATGGTGCGCCGGGAACTGGCGAAGCTCGCCGGGCGCTCGCGCAAGGCGGCCGAGGAAGCGCAGGGGCGGTAGGGCGCGGCGGAATTAAGTCGCGGTGGGATTTCCCGGGCCGGCCAGCAGGCGCCCGCGCGGGGCTGCTTCCGGGGGCGGGGCGCCGGCCAGCTCCGCCTGCTCAAAGCCCTCCACCGTGAGCGCGTAGCGGCCGTTATCGGACCGCTGCACATAGCCTTTCCCTTTGAGGAACCAGAGGGCGGCCTGGAGATGCTCGCGCGGGCACCCGAGCAGGTCTTCGATTTCGTGAATGGTCAGGGTGGGGTGCTCGAAGTCGTGCACCGTCTTGGCGTAGAGCAACTCGAGCACCGCCTTGCGTTTCTGATTCTCGGCCGCGGCGCCGCCGGCGGCCTCCATCCCGGCGAGGATCTTGCGGCGCACCTGCCGCATCTCGCGGTGGCGCGCGTCGTAGGCGGCGCGCAGCGCCGGGTCGCTCAGAACGGCGTAGGCTTCGCTGAGGCGCAGGAAGGCCGGCTGGTCGCCGCTGGCGCGGTTGTCGGGATGATAGCGCTGGGCGAGGATGCGGTAGACACGGTGGATGGTCTCCAGGTCGGCGTTCGGACTGAGCTGCATGATTTCGTAGAAATCGTTCTCCTCGCCGCGGCTGGCGGCGGCGGGAGCGCTCTTCCCGGCGCCGTCTTCGGGCGCCAGATCCACGCCCGCCGAATAGGTCCCGTCTTTGTTGTCGCGGCACCAGACGACCCGCCCGCGGGTTGGAGGGT
>CAKZVG010000070.1 GCA_937921835.1 uncultured Bryobacteraceae bacterium
GGCGGCGCTGCACTCCTTCACAAACCGTGACATCGACTTGGAAAGGTGATCGAGGACGCTGCTCCACTCCTGAAGATGGCGTTCGCCGCCAGGCGTGAGTTCGTAAACCCGGCGCGCGGGGCCACCGGCGCCGGCGTCCCAACGCGAGACCACATTGCCGGCGGTTTCAAGCTGGCGCAGAACGCGGTAGAGGGCGGCGCGCTCGATTTCGGCGTCGGTGAGGGCGCAGGCGCGCATTCCGGCGGCCAGATCGTAGCCGTATGAGCGGCCTTTCTTCTTGAGCAGCAGCAGCACCAGGGGCTCGACGAAACGGTACAGGTTGCCCATGGCGCAAGTGCAAGGGTGTTTGCCGCCATGGCGGCGGCAGATCCGCTGGGGCAAACGTGGCCTCCTACAACGTTCCTACGGCCACGTTAGCACCGCCGGGAATTGGTTGCAAGTCACATCTATCGAGCGGCGAACCGCCGCCTGACCGGCGCGCCAGTGCCGCAAAAGAGCGCGTGTTAAAATGAGGTTTCCCATGAAAATCGCCATAGGCGCCGATCACGCCGGATTCCTCCTGAAAGAGCGTTTGCGGGAGCGTCTGCTCGCCGCCGGACACGAGGTGACCGATCACGGCACCCAACGCGCGGAGTCGACCGACTATCCGGACTACGCGGAGAAAGTCGCGCGGGACGTCGCGGCCGGCCGGGCCGACAAAGGCATCCTGGTCTGTTCGACCGGCGTGGGCATGTGCATCGCCGCCAACAAGGTTCGCGGCGTGCGCGCCGCGCTGGGCGTAAACGCCGAACAGGTGGCCCTGACCCGCGCCCACAACGACGCGAACGTGTTGACGCTGGGCGCCCGCATGACCGGCGAAAAGACCGCGGGCGAACTGGTGGAGGTCTTCCTCGGAACCGCTTTCGACGGCGGGCGCCACGCGCGGCGGGTGGAGAAAATCATGAATCTGGAAAAAGAGGACGCCCGATGAACCCGTGGGAGACGATGGCCCGCCCGCTGCGCGAGGTGGACCCGGAAATCCACGCCGCGATTCAAAACGAAGTGGAGCGCCAGCACGGCGGGCTCGAGCTGATCGCAAGCGAGAACTTCACCTCCGAAGCCGTGCTTGAAGCCACCGCCAGCGTGTTTACGAACAAGTACGCCGAAGGTTATCCCGGCAAACGCTACTACGGCGGCTGCGAGTTCGTGGACGTGGTGGAGAACCTGGCGCGGGAGCGGGCCAGGAAGCTGTTCGGCGCCGAGCACGCCAACGTGCAGCCTCACTCCGGCTCGCAAGCCAATGAAGCCGCCTACGCGGCGGTGCTGGAGCCGGGCGACACCATCCTGGGCATGAACCTGTCGCACGGCGGACACCTCACCCACGGCCACCACCTCAACTTCTCGGGCAAACGCTACAAGGTGGTGCCCTATGGGGTGCGGCGCGAGGACGAGCGCATCGATTACGCCGAACTGGCGCGGCTGGCCGACGAGCATCGCCCCAAGATGATCATCGCCGGCGGCAGCGCCTACCCTCGCATCCTGGATTTCCCGCGCTTCCGCGAGATCGCCGACTCCGTGGGCGCGCGGCTGCTGGTCGACATGGCCCACTTCTCCGGGCTGGTGGCGGCGGGCCTGCATCCGAATCCCTGCGAGTGGGCCGACATCGTCACTTCGACCACGCACAAAACCTTGCGCGGTCCGCGCTCGGGCATCATCCTGTGCCGCGCGGAACTCGCCGCCGCTATCGACCGGAACGTCTTTCCGGGCGTGCAGGGCGGCCCGCTGGTGCACGTCGTCGCGGCCAAGGCGGTGTGCTTCCTCGAGGCGATGTCGCCCGACTTCACCGCCTACCAGCGGCGCGTGATCGCGAATGCGCGCGCGCTGGCGGCCAGGCTGATGGAGGAAGGGTTCCGCGTGGTTTCGGGCGGCACCGACACGCATCTCCTGCTGGTGGACGTGGCGGCGAAGGGAGTCCGCGGCCGCGAGGCCGAGGCCGCGCTCGACAAGGCGCACATCACGGTCAACAAGAACACCATCCCGTTCGACCCGAACCCGCCGCTGAACCCGAGCGGCATCCGCCTGGGCAGCCCGGCGGTCACCTCGCGCGGCTTCGGCGAAGCCGAGATGCGGCAAGTGGCTTCGCTCATCGCGGCGGTGTTGCGCGAGCCGTCTTCTGAGACGGTTCTCGAGTCCGTGCGGCGCGGGGTTTCCGAGCTGACCCACAGGTTCCCGCTCTACCCCTGGAAGAGGGCGGCCGCAGCCGCCTGAGAACATGCCGCTTCGCATCGCCATCGACGCCCGTCATATCCGCGGATTCGGCGTCGGGACCTACATCCGGAACCTGGTGCGGGCGCTGGCGAGAATCGATGCGGAGAACCGCTACATCCTGGCCGCGCGCCGCGCGGACCTGCACGAGTTGCCCCAACTGCCGGCGAACTTCGAGACCGTAATTTACGACCGGCCCGACACCGATCCCGCCGACCACCTGCTGTTCCCGCTTTTCCTTCGCAAGCTCTCGGCGGACCTCTTCCACATTCCTCTGAGCGCGGTGCCGCTGCTGATGCCGCGGCCGTACGTCGTCACGCTGCACGACATGAGCACGCTGCTCTACCGCGACCGCTCCGGCTGGCGCAACGACCTGCTGGCCTACCGCTTCCGGCGCGGCCTGATGCGCGCCGGCCGCGTCATCGCCGTCTCCGACGCCACCCGCCGCGACGTCGAAAACCTGCTGAACATCCCGCCCGAGCGCATTCAACTGATCTACAACGCGCCCGATCCACGTTTTGAGGAGTACCGCCGCGCCCGCGGGGAGAACTCCGAGGAAGCGGCCGAGAAGCGCCGCAGCATCCTGGAACGCTACCAGATCAGCCCGCCGTTTCTGCTCTATCCGGGAATGATCCGGCCCCAGAAGAACATCCCGCGGCTGGTGGAAGGCTTCGCGTATTTGCGCAGCGAGCTGGACGATCATCCGGTCTACCGCGACCTCAAACTGATCATCATCGGCGACGAGATCTCGCGCTATCCGGCGCTGCGGCGCACGGTGATCCAGACCCGCGTCGAGCACGCGGTGCGCTTTCTCGGCTTCGTTCCGTTCGACACGCTGCGGGTCTTCTATGAGACCGCCGCCGCGTTCGTGTTCCCCTCGCTCTATGAGGGCTTCGGCCTGCCGCCGCTCGAGGCCATGGCGTCCGGGACCCCGGTGGTGGCCTCCAACGTGAGTTCGCTCCCGGAGGTGGTGGGCGACGCCGCGGTCATCGTGAACCCCGAGAACGTCTTCGATATCGCTCGCGGAATCCGCGAAATCCTGCTGGACGAGGACCTGCGGCGCCGGCTGGTCGAGCGCGGCTTCGAACAGGTGCGGCGCTTCAGTTGGGACAGCACCGCGCGCGCGGTGCTCACAACCTACCGCGAGGTGGCCGCGGCCGGCAAGGGGTGAGAGGGACCCCGGCCCGCGCCGCGCCCTGGGGGTGAATCACCGGCTGCGCCCGTCGCGCTGGATTGTTTCCAGCAGACGGCTCAGCCGGGCTACGATCCCGGGCTGCTCCGCGTAGCGGTTCCGCGTTTCGCGCGGGTCCTCGCGCAGGTTGTAGAGCTGTCCCTTGGGCCCGCCGCCCGCCTCGACCTTGCGCGGAGTGGAGAAGCCGCCCGAGCCTCGGCTGGGAATCAGCTTCCAGTCGCCCTGGCGCACCACGAACTCGCCGTGCAGCGAATGGCTGATCACGTGATCCCGCACCGGCTTGCCCTCGACCAGCGCGGGCAGCAGGTTGAAGCTGTCCTCGCCCGCGTCGCGCGGCAGCGGCGTGCCGGCGATGGCGGCGCAGGTGGCGGGCAAGTCGGTGAGGCAGATCAGCGCATCGCTCACCCCGCCCGGCCGGATGCGCCCCGGCCAGCGCGCCAGGAACGGGACGCGGTGGCCGCCTTCCCAGACGTCGGCTTTCGTCCCGCGCATCCAGGCGTTGCTCTGGTGACCGTACTTCTTCACATACTCGCCGCGCGGCGTCGTCTTGCCTCCCGCCACGTCGTCAGCTTCCTCGAAATCCCACCAGTGCCACAGGCCGCCGTTGTCGCTTGCGAACATCACCAGCGTGTTGCCGGCGGCGCCGGTTTCCTCGAGCGCCGCCAGCACCTCACCCACCGCGGCGTCCATCTCCGCCACGAAGTCGCCGTACTTGCCCGCCTTGCTGCGCCCCTCGAATTCGCGGTTGGGGACCACCGGCAGGTGCGGCGAGGAGAACGCCAGGTACAGGAAGAACGGGTTCTTCGCGCCCTTGCGCCCGCGGAGGAACTCGCAAGCCTTGCGCGCCGAAACCGGCACCACGTCTTCGAGCTTGAAGTCCCTGGTCCGCACGCCGGGCACCTGGTTCATGTACAAATCCCGGTCCTGGGGCGTGCGCACGTCCGGGATGCCCACGGTGCGGCGGTTCTCGATGAAGCAGTACGGGGACATGTCAAGCGACGCCGAGATGCCGTAGTACCAGTCGAAGCCCGCGCTCAGCGGACCGCCGCCCACCGGACGGCGGAAGTCGACCTCGTAACCCGGGCGGAAACCCTCGCCCGCGCCGCGCATCCCCACCGGCGTGCCGTCGAGGTTGGTCCACTGCATGCCGAGGTGCCACTTGCCCACGCAGGCGGTCGCGTAACCGCGCTGCTTCAACAGCGACGCCGCCGTCACGCGCCCGGGCTCGATGAGCGGCGGGTCGAAGCCGTCGAGCACGCCGCTCTTCAGGCGCGTCCGCCAGCAATAGCGGCCCGTGAGCAGGCCGTAGCGGGTCGGCGTGCAAACCGCCGAGGGCGTGTGCGCATCGGTGAAGCGGACGCCCTGCGACGCCAGGCGGTCCAGGTTCGGCGTGGCGATTTTCGACTCGCGGTTGTAGCAGCTCAGGTCGCCCCAGCCGAGGTCGTCGGCGAGGATGAACACGATGTTGGGCGGCGCGGAAGCGGCTCCCGCTCCGCGCGCCAGCGCGGCGCCCGCCAGTCCCGAAAGGAAGCGCCGCCGGTTACTCGATGACAAATTCATAATCGCCCGATCCGATCTCATACACGCTCGCGCCGGCCTCCTCGCGAAGAAACCGCACGCCTTCGGCCTGCGACGCCGGCTTGCCGCCCTCGCTGGCCTTTCCCTTTGGCAGGTAGACCGCCGCCGAAGTGTTCGCGGGCGCCGTCACGCGCAGCGTGAAACGGCCGCCCTCGCGCCGCCAGGCGCTGCGGATGGGCCCGTACATCGACCGGTACTCGCTGCGCACCCAATCCAGTCCCGCCACCGGGTAGGGCCGGATGGTGCTGCGCCGGAACGCGGGCGCTTGCGGGTCCACCCGGATTCCGCCCAGATACTTCGCGAACCAACTGCTCGCCGATCCCATCATGGGATGGTTGTGCGAATTCATGGAGCCGCCGGTGAGATGCTCCCAGCGCTCCCACACCGTGGTCGCGCCGTTGGCCAGCATGAAGCCCCAGCTTGGATAGGTTTCCTGCGTGGCGATGCGCCAGGCGAGGTCCACGCGTCCGTGTTCGGTGAGCACTTCGAGCAGGTACTTGGTGCACAGATTTCCGGTGGTGAGATGGAAGCCGTGTTTCCCGACATCCTTCACCAGGCTGTCCAGCACGCGCGCCACGCGCTCCTCCGGCACCAGCTTGAGGAACAGCGCGAAGGAGTTGCACGCCTGGTTGTTGGCGCCGTATCCGCCCGCGGCTTCGTTCCAGTACTTGCGGTTGAACGCCTCCGCCACGCGCGCGGCCAGCTTCGCGTAGGCCGCCTGTTCCGCTTTTTTGCCCAGCACGCCCGCCATTTCCGAAAGCAGGCGCGAGCAGTAGTAGAGATAGCCGGTGGACATGAACTCCAGCGGCGTTTGCCGCGAAACGGCGCCGCCTCCCACGCTTCCCGAGACGCTGAAGGCAGCCGGAGGCGACCAGTCTCCCCAGGAACCGTATTGCACGATCAAGCCGTCGGAACGAGTCACCAGGTAATCGACCCAGGCCTTGAAGCCGTTGAAGTGCCGCGCCATGACGCGCGTGTCGCCGTAGTGATCGTAGAGGTGCCAGGCGAGCAGCAGGTAACTGGCCGAGACCGGATCGGCCGGCCGCTTGCCCCACTTGAAAGGAGCGGTGTCGGCGATGGCGCCCGCGGCGTCCTGGGTATCGGCCACGTCGTCGAGGAACTTGTCATAGAAGCGCGCCAGGCGGAAGTTGTACAGCGCCTGCTCGATGCGCACGGTCATGTCGTTCAGCCAGCCCATGCGTTCGTCGCGCTGCGGGCAATCGGTGGGGATGCCGTGCAGATTGCTCGCCTCCGTCCACCAGACCATCCTCTGGATCCGGTTGATCAGCTCGTGGCTCGATTCGAACGCGCCGTTGGGTTCCACCCCCGACCGCACCACCTTCACCGCGATGCTGTCGAGCGTGGGCGCGCCGGGGAAGCCCTCCACCTGAACATAGCGGAAT
>CAKZVG010000071.1 GCA_937921835.1 uncultured Bryobacteraceae bacterium
CGGGGCGCCAAGGTCATCCTGATTTCCGGGCCGGTGCCGCTTCGCGAGCCGGCCGGCGTCACCACTCTGCGCGTGCGCACCGCTGTCGACATGCGGGCCGCCGTGCTCGAACACCTGGAACCGGCGACCATCATCGTGAAGTCGGCCGCGGTGGCCGACTACCATGTCGCCAACGTCCCGGCGCGGAAGATCAAGAAGACCGCCGCGCGCGTTTCGCTGGAACTCGATCCCACGCCCGACATCCTGGCCGAGGTCGGCCGCGCCAAGGGCGACCGCCTGCTGATCGGCTTCGCCGCCGAGACCGAGAACCTGGTGGAAGAGGCGCGCCGCAAACTCGAATCCAAGAACTGCGACATGCTGGTCGCCAACCTGGTCGGAGGCGAGGGCACGGGCTTCGAAGCGGACGAAAACGAAGTTGTGCTGGTCCTGCGGACCGGCGAGACCATCGCCGTCCCGCGCGCCTCCAAACGCGAGATCGCCGGCCGCATCTTCGACCAGGCGCTGCGCCTGCGGCTGGCTCTGCACGCTGCCGGATGAACGCCGAACCGCTGCGCCGCTACCTGGAGTTTTATCGCGATCTGGGCGTGAAATCTCTCTACCGGGTGGCGCCGCCGCCCGGAGCCGCGGCGCGCGTTCGCGACCGCCAGGAGGCGGCGCCTCTTCCGCCTGAACCCATGCTCCCGATCCTGCCCAGCCTCTCGCCCGAGGACGACACCCTCGAAAAGATCCGCGCCGACATCGGCGACTGCACCCGCTGCCGGCTCCACCAGGGCCGCAACAAGCTGGTTTTCGGGGACGGGAACCCGCAAGCCCGGCTGGTGTTCGTGGGGGAGGGTCCGGGCGCCGACGAGGACGCCCAGGGCATTCCCTTCGTCGGGCGCGCCGGCCAGCTTCTGACGCAGATGATCGAGAACACCGCCCGCAAGGAAGGCATCCCGCTGCGGCGCGAGGACGTCTACATCTGCAACGTCGTCAAGTGCCGGCCGCCCGAGAACCGCACCCCCGAGCCGGACGAAATGGAGATCTGCGGGCAGTTCCTGTTCCGCCAGCTCGCCGTCATCCATCCCAAGGCCATCTGCGCCCTGGGCGGCACGGCGGCGCGCGCCCTGCTCGGCCGCAAGGAAGGGGTCACCAGGCTGCGCGGCAACTGGCACGGCTGGCGCGACATCCCGGTGATGGTGACGTATCACCCTTCCTATCTGTTGCGCCCGTATAATCAGAATGCCAAGCGCGAGGCATGGGAAGACCTGAAGAAGGTGCTGCACCTGGTCTATGACTGACAACGGCCATCAGCGCCCGGGGCTGTTCGTCACTTTCGAGGGCCTGGACGGCTCGGGCAAGACCACGCAGGCGGCGCTTCTCGCCCAGCGTCTGCGCGCCCAGGGATGGGACGTGGCGGAAACCGCCGAGCCCGGAGGCACCCGGCTGGGCGCCGCCATTCGCGCGCTGCTGCTCGAAACCGACGGGGCGCCCGTTTCTCCCACCGCCGAAATGCTGCTGTTTTTCGCCGCCCGCGCGCAGAACGTCGACGAGATCATCGTGCCCGCGCTCCAGGCCGGCAAGGCCGTGGTGTGCGACCGCTTCAGCGATTCCTCGCTGGCCTACCAGGGCGCCGGGCGGGAGCTGGGCGAGAGCGTAGTTCTCGACCTGGACCGCATCGCCTGCCGGGGACTGCTGCCGGACCTGACGATCCTGCTCGACATCGAGCCCGAAGTGGGGCTGCGGCGCGCCAGTGGCGGTCCCGTCCTGGACCGGATGCACGGCGAGTCCGCCGGGTTCCACCGCCGCGTCCGCGACGCGTATCTGCGCCTGGCCGAACGGGAACCCCGGCGCTTCCGTGTGATCGCCGCCGCCGGCAGCATTGCGGAAGTCGGCGCGCGCGTATGGGAGGCCGCGGCGGCTGAACTCGCGGCGAGGGTTCATCGTGTTTGAAGGCTTCGCCGGCAACCGTCCCGTGGCCACCGCCCTGGAGCGCATGATCGCCCAGGAACGCATCCCGCAAACCCTGCTTTTCGCCGGACCGGAAGGGGTGGGGAAGGCCACCCTGGCGCGCCGCTTCGCAGCGCGGCTCCTGGGCGGCGCGGAAAAGATCGAGCGCGACGACCTCAGCCTGCCCCACAACCGCGAACTGCTCGCCGAGCGCGAGAAGTGGCCCGCCGAACGGCGCAGCGAGGATCCGTTGTTGCTCGCCTCCCACCCCGACTTCCTCACTTTCCCGCCCGACGGCCCGCTGCGGCAGATCTCCATCCAGCAGATGCGTCTGCTGAAGGACCGCGCCCCCTACAAGCCGCTCAAGGGCGGCCGGCGGGTCTTCCTCATCGACCAGATCGACCGCGCCAACGAACAGGCCGCCAACTCGCTGCTCAAGACGCTGGAGGAGCCGCCCGCTCACCTGGTGCTGCTCCTCACCGCCGAGAACCCTTACGATCTTCTGCCCACCATCCGCTCGCGCGCCGTGCAGTTCCACTTTGGTCCCGTTCCGGATGACGAGGTATGCGCCTTCCTCGCCTCGCGCGGGGTGGACTCGGCCGCCCGCCGCGCCGCTCTCGCCGGGGGCAGCCCCGGCGCGGCGGTCTCGCTCGATCTGGAAACCTACGAACGGCGCCGCGACGCCATGCTGGCGCTGCTCGCCGCGGCTTCCGGCCTGGCCCCGTACGGCGCCTGGGTGAAACACTCCGAGGCCATCTCGGCCGCCAAGTCCGAGCGCTTGGAGTGGTATCTGAAGGTGCTGTACTCGCTACTCGAGGATCTGCTGGCGCTCACCTCCGGGGTGGCCGCCCGGGTCCGCAACGCCGACGTGCGCGAACGCCTCGATCCGCTGGCGCAAGCGGTGAGCTTCGAGTGGATCCGGCTGGCGGTGAAGCGGGTGGACGAACTGGTCCACCTGGTGCGGCGCAACATCCAGAAAGGCATCGCGCTCGATGCCCTGGTGCTGGAGCTGCGGGCATCCTGACGTTCGAGGCGCCAAACCCGCCCCACCGTCATCGGAAGCCTCCGCCGGTCGCCGGACTCATCTCATCGCCCCCGGTCTCCGCTCCAGGAATTTCTGATTAAATAGCAGAACATGCCGACTCTTCTGCTTCTGCTCGCCACGCTGGCCGCCGCCCCGGCGGGGTTCTCCGCGCAGCCGCTCGAAGCCGGCAGGCCCGCGCCGCCGCCCGAATGGGCGCTGCTCGAACGGCAGTTGATCGAGAAGCTTCACCCGGCGGCCATGGAATTCGTCAAGCGCTACACTCAGCCCGACGGAACGCTCATCTGGCGCAGGGAGTGGCCCGGCATGGACGGCTCCGACGACGGCTACGAGAGCTTCTACAACTTCCCCCTCTACTACGCCCTGGGCGGTCCCGAGGAGATGAACGCCCTGTCGCGCAAGCTATGGGACGCCGTGACCCGGCTCTTTACCAGGTATGGCACGGTGTACAAGGAGTTCGACGCTTACTACGACTGGATGCACCACGGCGAAAGCTATGTGAATTTCTATTTCTTCGGACTCGCCGATCCCACCGACGCCAGGTTCCGCGAGCGCGCGCTGCGCTTCGCCGGGCTATATCTGAACGAAGATCCCGAGGCGCCGAACTGGGACCCGGTGCGCAAGCTCATCCGCTCGCCCATCAACGGCAGCAAGGGTCCGCGCTTCGTCAACACCGCCGAGGACTGGGTGACGCATCGCGACGTCCTTGCGAACTACCCTCTGCCTTACGACGACATCCCCAACGTCACCCACAGCAAGGCATGGACCGACGACAAGCTGTTCCCCTACATTCTCGACACCATGAACCAGCGGATGATGAAGGGCGACGTTCCGCTCAACCTGACCGCCACCAGCCTGATGCTGAACGCTTACCTGTACACGGGCGAAGCCAGGTACCGCGACTGGGTGCTCGATTACGTGAATGCGTGGCGCGAGCGCACCCGGCGCAACAACGGCATCCTGCCCGATAACGTCGGCCTCTCGGGACGCATCGGCGAGAACATGGACGGCAAGTGGTGGGGCGGCTACTATGGCTGGCGCTGGCCGCACGGGCTGTTCAACCTGCTCGAAGCTTCGACCATCGGAGCCTCGAACGCGCTCCTGCTGACGGGCGACTTCCAGTATCTCGACCTGCCGCGCTCGCAGATCGACCTGGTCCTGTCCCAGTCGCGCCTCGAGAACGGGCGCCGCCTGGTGCCGCACCGCCACGCCGAAAAGGGCTGGTACGACTTCCGCCCCCTGCCGCCGCAATACCCCGTCAACCTGTGGTATCTTTCCTTCGATCCGGCGGACCGCGCGCGCGTCGAAAGAGGCGTCGACTTGGCGGCGCTCGAACGCTTCGTCTACCGCAAGGCCAAGGGGGACGACAAACACGAAGGGCCCTGGCTGGCGTTTCTGGCCGGGCGCAACCCCCAATACCCCGAACAAATGCTGCGCGCCAACTACCAGGAGACGCTGCGGCGACTGGAGATGATCCGCCAGGACGCCACCGATCCCGAACAGATGAACGTCCATCACTGGCAGCAGCGCAATCCGGTCGTGCTCGAAGGGCTGGTGCAGCTCATGCTGGGCGGACCGAATCACATTTATCACGGCGGGCTGCTGCATACCCGGCTGCGCTACTTCGACCCGAAGGCGAAGCGCCCGGGCGTGCCGCCGGACGTCGCCGCGCTGGTGGATGGCGTCTCGGCGGACAGCGTGAGCGTGAAGCTTGTCAACCTGCACCCCAGCGCCCCCCGCGACGTCATCGTTCAAGCGGGCATGTTCGCCGAGCACGAGTTCACCACGGCGGAGAGCGAAGGCTCCACCGTGACCGTCAACGCGCGCGAGCTGGCGGTGCGGCTCCGCCCGGGCGCGCTCGCGCATCTCAAGCTGGGGATGAAGCGCTGGGCGCACCAGCCCACCTACGCGTTCCCGTGGCATGAAAGGAAGGCACGATGAACCGGGTTACCCGAAGGAAGTTCGCGGGAGGATTGGCAATGGGAGCGGCGGTTTTCGAGAGCAAGGCGGCATCGCTCGAGGAGCGGCTCGCGCCGCCGGGCGGCAAAGTCCAGGCGGTGGTCGACTCCGACACCTACAACGAAATCGACGACCAGTTCGCGGTGGCCTACGCGTTGCTCTCGCCGCGTCACATGGAGGTGGAGGCGGTATACGCGGCGCCGTTTCTGAACAGCCGCTCCAAGTCCGCGGGCGACGGGATGCAGAAGAGCTATGACGAGATCCTGCGCATCCTGGCGCGGCTGGGGCGTAAGCCGCCGGGGTTCGCCTTCACCGGCTCGGCGCGTTTCTTCGCCAGGGCGGACGACGCCGTCGACAGCCCGGCGGCGCGCGATCTCATCGCCAAGGCGCTCCAGCCGCGCCCGGCGCCGCTCTACGTCATCACCATCGGCGCGCCCACCAACGTGTCGGCCGCGCTGCTGATGGAGCCCAGGATCCGCGACCGCATCGTGGTGGTCTGGCTGGGCGGCCGGCCCTATGACATGGAACACGCGCGCGAGTTCAACCTGCACCAGGACCTGCACGCCTCGCGCGTGCTCTACGATTCGGGCGTGGCGCTGGTGAACATTCCCACGACGAACGTCTCCGAGCACCTGCGGACCACGGTCGCCGAGATGGATCACTTCCTGGGCGGAAAGTCCGGCATCGCCGGCTACCTGCGCGCGGAGTTCGCCAAGTACGCCCAGGAACACATGCCCCGGCCCAACATGGCGTGGTCGAAGGTGATCTGGGACATCTCGGCGGTGGCGTGGCTGATCGAACCGAAATGGGTGCCGAGCAAAGTGGCGCCGAGCCCCGTGCTCACGGATGACGTCACCTTCCGCACGGGCGCGAACCGCCACCCGGTGCGCGTGGCGACGGGCTGTAACCGGGACGCCATCTTCACCGACCTCTTCGAGAAGCTGGCCGCGGCAAGCAAGTGAGCGGCGGAAACGAAGCGCGGCGCGCGGCCGCCCCGCCGGATTTCGCGCGCATCCTGGTCCGGGCCACCAATTGGGTCGGCGACGCGGTCATGAGCCTGCCCGCGCTGAGAGCGATCCGCGAACGGTTTCCGCGCGCCTACATCGCCGTGCTGGCCAAGCCTTGGGTGGCGGATCTCTATGAGCGCGAGCCCTTCGCCGACCAAGTCATTCCGCACACGGCGCGGCCGGGCGCGGGCGACTGGAGGGGAAAGTGGCGCCTGGCGCGCCGCCTCCGCCAGGGCCGCTTCGACTGCGCCATCCTGTTGCAAAACGCCTTTGAAGCGGCCCTGCTGGCCTGGCTGGCGGGCATCCCGCGCCGCATGGGCTACGATCGGAACGGCCGCCGTCTGCTGCTCACCGATGCCGTGAAGCCGCCGGCGCGCGGCGAGATCCCGCGCCACCAACGCTTCTACTACCTTGAACTGCTGCGGCGGCTGGGCATGGTGTACGATCTGCCGATCTCCGGCGCCATCCGCCTGGAGGGCGCCGCCGAGGCGCGCCGGGCCGGGCTTGGCAAGCTCTCGGAACTCGGCTGCGCGGGCGATTGCGTCGGCGTCAGTCCTGGGGCGGCCTACGGCGCCGCCAAGCGCTGGTTTCCGGACCGCTTCGCCGAAGCGGCCGCCGAGGTGGCGCGAACCATCGGCGCCTCGGTGATTGTCTTCGGCTCGGAGAGCGAGCGCCCGCTGTGCGGCGAGGTGGCGCTCCTGACCGGCCAGCGTGGCGTCCAAACCTGGAATCTCGCCGGCCGCACCAGCCTGCGGGACTTCATCGAGCTGGCCGCCGCCTGCCGGGTCTTCCTAACCAACGACTCCGGCGCCATGCACATCGCCTCGGCGCTCGGCGTCCCGACCGTGGCGGTGTTCGGCGCCACCGACGCCGCCGCCACCGGGCCCACCGGACCGCTGGCGCGCGTGGTGCGCGAGCCGGCCGATTGCAGTCCCTGTCTGCTGCGGGAGTGCCCCATCGACCACCGCTGCATGGCCCGGGTGGAGGCGGCGCGGGTGGCGCGGGCGGCACTCGAACTGCTCAAATAAGAATTGCGTCCAGTGGATACACGAACGAAAATTTTGAGCCGCCGGGAAGCCGAGGAACGCGTGGCGAACTGCGCCGAGCGGGGGCCGGTGCGCATCGTGGCCGGCTGTTTCGACCCGCTGACTGCGGCTCATGCGCGAAGGATCGGCGAATTGGCCGCCGCCGGCGGAACGCTGGGCGTGGCGGTGCTCACGCCGCCGGAGTCGATCCTTCCGGCGCGGGCGCGGGCCGAGCTCGTGGCGGCGCTGGCCGCGGTGGATTTCGTCTTCGAGGTGGAGCCGGCCGACGGCCTGGACCGCTTCCCCGGAGCGGAGATCATTCGGGAAGAAGAGAATGATGCGCGGTTGATGCGCGAACTCGTCCGTCATGTCCATGAACGGCAATCGGCGCGTTAGTGCGGGTGGACTCCGGATCCTGGTGGTGCGCCTGGGGGCCATGGGCGACATCATTCACGCCTTGCCCGCCGCCGCCTCGCTCAAACACAGCTTCCCGGGCTGCCGGCTGGCCTGGATCGTCGAGCGGAAATGGTCCTACCTGCTGGCCGGGAACCCATTCCTGGACCAGGTGATCCCGATCGAGCGGAGCTTGCGCGGCCTGTTGGAGGCCCGCCGCGCCCTGCACGAGTACCGCTACGATCTGGCGGTGGATTTCCAGGGCCTCATCAAGTCCGCCGTGGTGGCTTCGCTCAGCCGCTCGGACCGCATCTTCGGTTTCCATCACTCGCAACTTCGCGAACCGCTGGCGGCGCTGGTCTACTCCAACCGGATCCTGGCCGCCTCGGCGCACGTGGTGGACCGCAACCTCGAGCTCGCCGCCGCCGCCGGCGCGTCGAATCCCGTGCATGCGTTCCCGCTCCCGGCGGGCGCCTCAGAGGGGGAGTTGCCCGGCGGCCCGTTCGTTCTGGCGTGCCCGCTGGCGGGCTGGACGGCCAAGCAGTGGCCGCTCGAGTTCTACAGCGCTCTGGCGCAGCTCCTTCCCGCCGAGTGCGGCTTGCCGCTGGTGGTGAACGGCCCGCCCCCGGCCCGGAAGGTCCTGGAGCAGGTGGAGGGCGCGCTCGTCCATGTGTCGGGCGTTCCCGGCCTGCTTCATGCCACGCGGCGCGCCACCGCCGTCATCGGGGTGGACAGCGGACCGCTGCACCTGGCGGCGGCGCTCGATAAGCCCGGCGTGGCGATCTTCGGCCCCACCGATCCGGCGCGCAACGGGCCCTACCGCGGCTCCCTGACCGTCCTGCGCGATCCCGGCGCGGTCACCAGCTACAAGCGGCTGGCCGAGATCGACCCGTCGATGAGGCGCGTCACCCCGGGCGCGGTTCTCGACGCGTTGCGGCCGCGGCTGGCCGCCTCGATCTCCTCCGCCGGAACCCCCGCCTGATGCGCTCCTATTGGTTCCCCAAACGCTACGCCGACGGCGCCGCCCGCCTGCGCGTGCCGTTCGGGTTCGTGCTGGCGGCCGCTTTCGCATGGCTGGCCGAGCCCACGCCCGTTTCGCTCGCCTTCGGCCTGCCGCTCGCCGCCTGCGGGCTGCTGCTGCGCGCCTGGGCCGCGGGTCACCTGTCCAAGAACCGCGAACTGGCCGTGACGGGCCCCTACGGCTACACGCGCAACCCGCTGTATCTGGGAACGCTGATCGTCGCCGCCGGGCTCGCCCTGGCCGCCCGCCGCGCCGAACTGGCGCTGCTGTTCGGCGCCGCGTTCGCGCTGGTCTACCTTCCGGCCATCGAACTCGAAGAGCAGCACCTGCGCAAGCTTTTCCCCGGCTACGCGGATTACGCCGCGCACGTGCCACTGCTTGCCCCGCGCTGGCCGCGCTACGGAGAAAAAGGGACCTTCCGCGGCGCGCTCTACCGGCGCAACAAGGAGTACCAGGCGCTGGCCGGCTTCCTCGCCGGGGCGGCATGGCTCGCCTGGCGAGCCTGGAACTGAGGCGCACCGCCCGGGCTACCCGCTTACGGCGCGCCGTGACGCCTCAACCTTCTGCTTGTACTCGCGCGGGGTGACGTGCAGGTACTGCCGGAAGAGCATGCCAAAGTAGCTCTGGTCGGGGAACCCGCAG
>CAKZVG010000072.1 GCA_937921835.1 uncultured Bryobacteraceae bacterium
TCTCCCGCCTCGAAGACCTGTCCGATCGGCACGTCCGCCTGCCGGAGCACCCGTTGCAGAATCTTGCGGATCGCCGCCGAGTCGTCCACTATGAGCACATCGCGTGGCATTCGATCTCCCATGCGCCTGATTTCGCCGCGCCGCCACGGCCGCCGCGGGGGATCGCGGCAGCCGCCGCACAACTATCCTCATCGGTCCCGGGGGACGCGGCTTGAGGGGAGAGTTCGGTGTAGGATGGTCTTCGGACGGGAGGCGCCCGGCGCGCCCAAAGTCCTCGAAAGGAACCGCCATGCTATCCCGACGCCGCCTGCTCGGCGCTCTGGCCGCCCCGGCCGCCGGCCTGGCGCAGAGCCACCTTCCCGGCATTCCGAACATTGGAGTCAAGGCCGACACCGGCCCCATCCGTTCCGAATGCGGCGTGGGCGCTCTGCTGCCCTGGGCCGACGCCCTGTGGGCGGTCACCTACAACTCGCACATGCAGGGCACCGGCAGCGGACTGGGGCTCTACCGCATCGCCGAAGACCTCACGATCGAACGGGTGCACGTGCATGACGGCACGCACGCCAACCGGTTCGTGCACGCGGCCTCGAACCAGGCCATCGTCGGTCCGTATCTGATCGACCTCAAGGGCAACTGGACTTTCCTCGAGCAGTTCGCCAACCACCGCCTGACGGCCACCATGAAGCACCTCGGCGACCCGGCCAACCTGGTCTACATGCTCACCATGGAGGGGCTGCTGTTCGAGCTCGACGTCAACACCCGCAAGTCACGCCAGGTGGCCGACCTGATCCGGGAATGCAAGATCGGCAAGCGGCCCCACTTCAAGGGAGGCTTCACCGGACAGGGCCGCGTGCTGGCGGCCAACAACGGCTTTTACGAATACGGCGAGGAGGGAGCGGGACTGTTCGAATGGGACGGCAAGAGCTGGCGCGCGCTCAGCCGCAAGCCGCACATGGACTGCGCCGGGCGCAACGACATGGGCAACGTGGTGTTCGCCACCGGCTGGGACGAGTCCTCGGTGCTGTTCTGGGCGCTGGTCAAGGGCCAGTGGCAGCGCTACCGCCTGCCCAAATCCAGCCACGCCTTCGAACACGCCTGGCAGACCGAATGGATGCGCATCCGCGAAGTCGAGACCGAGCACTTCCTCGTGGACATCCAGGGGGGCTTCTTCGAGCTTCAGCCGGTCGCCTTCGCGGACCGCATCTGGGGCGTCAAGCCCATCTGCCAGCACCTGCGCATCATCCCCGACTACTGCGCCTTCCGCGGCCTACTGGCGCTGGCCGGCAATCAAACCACGCCCAACCGCGACAACAACCCCGTGGGGGGGCAGCCGCAAGCGGGCATCTGGTTCGGCAAGACCGACGACCTGTGGTCCTGGGGCAAGCCGCAGGGCTGGGGCGGCCCGTGGCGCCGCGCGGCGGTCACCAAGGGCGCGCCGTCGGATCCGTTCCTGATGACTGGTTACGATAAGAAGGTGCTGCATCTCAAGTGCGACCAGCCGGCCGGATTCGACCTGGAGGTCGACTTTCTGGGCGACGGGGAATGGAGCCGCTACGAGCGTCTGAAGGTGAACGGCTACGCCTTTCACGTCTTCCCGCCGGGATTCTCCGCGCACTGGGTGCGGCTGGTCCCGCTTGCCTCATGCACCGCCAGCGCGGAGTTCATTTACACTTGAGGCATCCGCGATGAGCACCGCGCCGCCCGCAGACGTGCTCAACACGCTCGCCGCGCGCGTCCGGCGCCGCCGCGCAACTCGAGAAGCCGCGCGTGGCCAGCCGGAAGAATGTGGAGAGTTCGCTTGCGAAACACCCTGATCCCCAAGCTATTGGCCACCGCGCTCCTGGTGAGCGCAGCCGGTTCGGCCGGAGCGCCGCAGGCCGTGCCCAACCGCCCGCCGCTCCAGCCGGGGGTTTTCACGCCGCTGCCGCTCGGCGCGGTCAAGCCGCTGGGCTGGTTGCGGCAGCAGTTGCGGCAGCAGGCCGCCGGGCTCAGCGGGCATCTCGATGAGTTCTGGCCGCCGCTCGCCAAAGACAGCGGCTGGCTGGGCGGCGCCGGGGAAAGCTGGGAGCGTGGCCCCTACTACGCGGACGGCCTGGTTCCGCTGGCCTACCTGCTCGATGACGCGGCGCTGATCTCCAAAGCCAACAAGTGTGTGGGCTGGACGCTGGAGAACCAGCACGCCAGCGGCTGGATCGGGCCGGCCAAGAACCGGGACTGGTGGCCCAACATGGTGATGCTGAAAGCGCTCACGCAGTACCAGGAGGCCAGCGGCGATGCGCGCGTGATCCCGCTGATGGAACGCTACTTCCGCCACCAGTTGGAGGAGATGCCGCGCCGGCCTCTGGAGCGCTGGGCCATCTACCGCTGGCAGGATGAAGTGCTGAGCGTGCTCTGGCTCTACAACCGCACCGGCGACCGCAAGCTGCTCGATCTGGCGCGCCTGCTTGAGCAGCAGGGCTTCGACTGGCAGGCCCACTTCGACCCGTTCCGCTACTGCCGCAAACTCGCCAAGAGCGAGACCAGCCTGGCCACGCATGTGGTCAACAACGCCATGGCGCTGAAGGCGCCCGCGGTGCAGTGGCTGGTCTCGGGCGAGGCGGCGGCGCGCGAGGCGCTCGACCGGCAGTTCCGCGAGATGGACCGCTGCCATCTGCTGCCCAACGGGGCGCACTCGGGCGACGAGCATTACGCCGGCCTCGATCCCACGCAGGGAACGGAACTGTGCGCCATCGTGGAAGCGGTTTTTTCGCTGGTCCACGTAATCGCGGCCACCGGCGGCGCCGCCTTCGCCGACCGCCTCGAGAAACTGGCCTACAACCCGTTGCCCGGAACCTTCACGGGCGACATGTGGGCCCACCAGTACGATCAGCAGGCCAACCAGGTGCTCTCAAGCATCCATCCGCGCGCCTGGACCACGAACGGTCCGGAGTCGAACCTGTTCGGCCTGGAACCCAACTTCGGCTGCTGCACGGCGAACATGCACCAGGGCTGGCCCAAGTTCGCCGCCAACCTCTGGATGGCGGCGCCGGGCGGCGGTCTGGCGGCGGTGGCCTACGGACCCAGCCAGGTGAGCGCGGCGGTGCGTGGCGGCGCAACGGCCATCTTGCGCGCGGAAACCGCGTACCCCTTCCGGGACCGCATCCGCTTCAGCGTGCGCTCACCGGCGAAGGCCACCTTTCCGCTGCACTTCCGCATCCCGGCCTGGGCCGAAGGCGCCACGCTCACCATCAACGGGAAGAAGTCGCCCGGAGTTAAGGCCGGGACTTTCCATTGCGTCGAGCGCGCCTGGGCTCCCGGCGACCGCATGGAACTGACGCTACCCATGGGTCCGCGCGTGACGCGCTGGCACCACGGCTCGATCGCCATCGAGCGCGGACCGCTGGTCTATTCGCTCAAGATCGGCGAGGACTGGCGCAAGATCCGCGACAAAGCGCCCGCGGCCGACTGGGAGGTTTATCCCACCACTCCCTGGAACTACGCGCTGCGGATCAACGAGGCGCGTCCGGACCGCTCGGTCGAGGTCATCGAGAAGCCGCTCGGCGCGATGCCGTTCTCGGCGCGGGGCGCGCCCGTGGAACTGCGCGTCAAAGGGCGCAGGCTGCCGGAGTGGAAGCTCGAGAACGGCTCGGCCGGACCGCTGCCCGAAAGCCCCGTGGAGAGCGCGCAGCCGCTCGAAACACTGACGCTGATTCCCTATGGATCGGCGAAGCTGCGCATCACCGCCTTTCCCTGGCTGAAAAAATAATAGAAGAGGCCGGGATGATGGATCCCGGCCGGAAAAAAACGGCGCGAACCCATGGCTTGTGGCCAGAAGGAGGCGGCTGGACGGGTTCGCGCCGCTCGCCCCTACCCCCAGGGAGGAGCTTATGCGCCGTCGCCGGACGGCGGTTGAGCCCGCAGTTCAAGCGCCTTCAGGCGCAGGCGGGCGTTCTTGTAACCGAGGATCGTATCCACGGTCCGGACCAGATCCTCGGACTGCCCATAAAGGGACAGCGCCGACTGCCGGTAGTGCGGCCGGACGACGATGCGGCTGTCCTGGTTCAGGGCGCGGATCTTGGACTCCACCTCAGCCGCAATCCGGACCAGCCGCGGCCGGGCCTCGGCGATCGCCTTGTTCTCGAACTCGCCGGCGTAGGGCCTCAGCGCCTCGAGCTCAGCCAGCGTCCGCCCCAGCCCGTTGATGTGGCTTCGGGCTTCGACGAGCGCCAGGGCGTGGCTGGTCCAGTTGGACTTCTTCGTGCGCGTGAGCGTCTCCAGACGGCCCAACGTCTGGCGCAGCGCCACCGCGCCGCTGTCAAACTCCGCGAGCTTCTGAGAGACCTCCCGGGCTTTCATTGAGTGCCCGGCGAGAGCGTGGTCGCGGTTTCCGGCCTTCAACAGCGCGGGGGCGAAAAAGGGCGCCGCCAGCGCGCAGGCCAAAAGGGTAGACTTTGCAAGCATCGTTTTCTCCTCTCTGAACGGGGTAAAGACGCGGCCCGCTGCGGAGTCCACGAGGATCCTGGCCAAGCCCGCACCGTCTACTTGAGTAAACGCGCCCGCGCGCCCCGGGGTTTCAAAATGCGCCCGGGCTGTTAAATCGGCGGGCGGGAGGCGGATTGTGTGAAACATATTCGCTCCGGAGAGCGTCGCTTCGGCGGATAATGAGATCTGGGGTGGCTTCGAACAACGAGAGCGCGCAGACCGTGCTGACCTGGTGGCTGCCCGCGCAGGGCATCGGAGTAAACCTGCGGGTAGAGGTGGCCGAAGCGCTGGAACTGCGGATCCTGGCGGCCGCCGCGGCGGGTGGCGGGGCCATGGGGTTGCTGACGGGTTGGCGGGACGCAAAAGGGAACTTCTTCGTCGAGGACGCGATCCCCGTCGCGGACGGTCCGGACGCGGGGCGAATCCTCGAAGACGCGCGCACCCGCCTGCGCGCGGAGGGACGCCGTCCCATGGGTTACTACCGGCGCCACGACGCGGAGGTGATCTGTCTCGATGACCGGGACCTCTCCATCGTCCGGACCTCGTTCACCTCGCCCGACAGTCTCATCCTGCTCTTGAAACCCACCCACAACGGCCGGATTGAGGCCGGGTTTTTCTTCTGGGTGGACGACACGCTCAGCAACGAAATGCTGCACCCGCCAA
>CAKZVG010000073.1 GCA_937921835.1 uncultured Bryobacteraceae bacterium
TCTTCATGGACTGCCAGATGCCCGGCGTGGATGGTCTCGAAGCCACCCGCCGCTTGCGCCAGTGCGGCGTCGCCGTCCCCATCGTGGCGCTTACCGCCAGCGTGCTCGATGAGACCCGGCGGGCCTGTGCGGAGGCCGGAATGAACGATTACCTGGCCAAGCCCGTCGAGATGCACCAGTGGACCGGAACCCTGGCGAGGTGGCTCGCTTCCGCGCCCCCGCAGGCCTCCCTAAGACGGCCTGCCACGGACGGATGAACCGCCCATGGTATACTCGCGGCCAAATGCCCGGCACAACCAATCATGATCGCAAGCGCCGCAACTTCCTGAGAAGCGCCGCCGGCGGCGTTCTCATCCTGAGGCCGGAGACCGTGTTCGGCTCGCAGGCCAACTCGGCTGTCGAGATCGGGCTGGTCGGCTGCGGCGGGCGCGGGAATTGGATCGCACCTTTCTTCGTCGAATACGCCGGCGCGCGTGTCGTGGCGGGCGCCGACGTGATCCGCTCCCATCTGGACTCGACGCGCGCCAAGCTGAAGTTCGACGCAAGCCGCGCCTACTACGGCCCGGATGCGTATCGTGAGCTTGCCAATTCGAAACTCGACGCGGTGGTGATCGAAACTCCGCCTTACTTCCATCCCGCCCACGTCGATGCCGCCGTCGAGGCGGGCAAACACGTCTTTGTCGCCAAGCCGGTGGCGGTGGACGTTCCCGGCTGTAAGCGGATTCTCGCCGCGGGTAAGCGGGCGGCGGCGAAGCGTCTCAGCTTCCTGGTGGACTTCCAGACCCGCGCGCAGCCGGTGTTCCAGGAAGCGGCCGCGCGCGTGCACCGCGGCGATATCGGCAAGCCGGTGATGGCGCAGGTGTTCTACTACGCCGGACGGCCCTCGAAGGACAAGTCCGCGCCGGGCATGGATCCCGGGCAGGCGCGCGTGCTCAATTTCTATATGGACAAGGTCCTGGGCGGCGACATTATCGTCGAGCAGAACATTCACGTCATCGACGTCGCCAACTGGTTCCTGCAAGGCCACCCGCTCAAGGCGCACGGAACCGGCGGGCGCACCGACTGGTCGGGCACTGATTACGCCACCAACAACGACGCCTGGGACCACTTCATCGTGACCTTCTGGTATCCCAACGAAGTGCACGCCGATTTCAGTTCCCACCAGTTGACGCGCAGTTTCCCGGATCTCTGCACGCGCTGTTTCGGCATCAGAGGCGCGGTGGATTCCCACTACGGCGGGCTGGTGCGCATCACCGGCGACAACGCCTGGCTGGGCGCCGAGAAGGACGACACCTTCCGCCAGGGCGCCATCAACAACGTCAAGGCCTTCGTCGAGAGCCTGCGCGCGGCCAAGCCGCTGAATAACGCCGCGGACGCGGTTGAGAGCAATCTGACGGCGATCCTCGGCCGCATGGCCGCCTACCAGCAGCGCGTGGTGAGCTGGGACGAAATGATGCGCTCGACCGAGACGCTCGAAGCCGACCTCAAGCTGCGCTGGTAAGCCGGACTCTCCAACTCCGGCACGCCCGGCCGAGGGCTGCCCCCTGGTCCGGTGGTACACCACCTTCGGGCCGCCTGGCGGCGGCAGCCGTAGCGCCGCGCGCGCCTTTGTGAGAGCCTGCCAGTATGCAAGGGCGTTTCCTCACCACCCTGATCCTGCTCGCCGCGGCAGCCCCAGCGCGGGCCGAAGTGCGGCTTCCGGCGGTCTTTTCCGATCACATGGTGCTCCAGCGCGGCGTCCAGGTTCCGGTCTGGGGATGGGCCGCGCCGGGCGAGGAGGTCACGGTTTCCATCGCCGGCCAGACGCAGAAGACGCGCGCCGGCGCGGACGGCAAGTGGATGCTGCGCCTCGATCCCATCGGTGCGCCAGATCCCTTGCGAATGACCGTACGGGGCGCCTCCGGCGCCATCACCGTGGAGGATGTGCTGGCGGGCGAGGTGTGGCTGGGCTCGGGCCAGTCCAATATGGCGATGCGCGTCGCCGCGGCGAAGGATTACGAGCAGGAGCGCGCCCGCGTCGGCCAGCCTCGCATCCGCATGTTCACGGTGGAGAGCGAGTTTGCGACGTCGCCGCGCGAGGACGTGAAGGGACGCTGGATCGCAGCCGCGCCGGATACCGTCGGGCAATTCTCCGCCACCGGATACTTCTTCGCGCGCGAACTCCACGCGGCGCTAGACGCGCCGGCCGGCTTCATCAACGCCAGCGTTGGCGGCACGGCCATCGAGTTGTGGATCGCCGAACAGACGCAGCGCGCCGCGCCCGAACTCCGCCCGGCCGTCGCGCTGCTGGACAAGATGAGGGCCGCCTTCGACCGCACCGCGGCCGCGCGCCAGTACCAGGCCGAGCGCGCCAAGTGGGAGGCGGCGGCGGCCGCGGCCCGCCAAACCGGCCAGCCCGCGCCGCTCGATCCCGTCGCCTTGTTCGACCGCAAGACCGCCATGGGACCTCTGTTTAACGGCATGATTGCGCCTCTGATCCCCTATGCGCTGCGAGGCGCGCTGTGGTACCAGGGCGAGGCGAATTCGACCCCCGACCGCGCCGGCTTCTACCGCGATCAGTTGCCGCTGCTGGTCAACGACTGGCGCGCGCGCTGGGGGCAAGGCGCCTTCCCCTTCGCCTGGGTGCAACTGCCCAACTTCAACGCCCCGGACCGCAACTGGCCGCTGTTGCGCGAAGGCATGCTCGAAGCGCTCCGCACGCCCAACACCGGCATGGCCGTCACCATCGACATCGGCGAGGCGAACAACATCCATCCCAAAAACAAACAGGACGTGGGCAAGCGGCTGGCGATGTGGGCGCTGGGCGCGGTCTACGGGCGCCAGATCGAGACTTCCGGTCCGCTCCCCGGCCGCGCGGAGATCGGCGAAAACGAGATCATTATCTCATTTACCCACACCACCGGCGGCCTCACCGCGCGCGGCGGCGCGCTGCGCGGATTCGAGATCGCCGGCTGGGACCGGAAGTGGGTTCCGGCCGAAGCCGTCATCCGCGGCGAGCGGGTGGTGGTCGCAAGTCCTGACGTCAAGCCCCCGGCGGCGGCGCGCTACGCCTGGGCCAACAATCCGGAAGGCAACCTCTACAACGGCGCCGGTCTTCCCGCCACGCCATTTCGAACCGACGCCTGGCGCTGATCTCGGATAAACTCACTGGTTGGGATCAACGGTTCCCGGGAGGCGAAAATGCCGGCACGGCGGCGAACGTTCTTGCAGCAGATGGCGGTGATGACGGCAGCGGCGGGGCAAGCGCCGGCCGCCGTCCAGCCCGTGAGTCAGGCCAAGCCCGCGGCGGCGCGGGTCCGCGCCATCCCGTACCCGCGCGTCTTCCGGGGCCGGCAGCTTGCCATGATCGCGTTCCCGCTGGGCGGGGTATGCGCCGGGAGCGTGAGCCTGGGCGGGCGCGGCCAGCTTCGCGATTGGGAAATCTTCAACCGTCCCGACAAGGGCAACGCGCTGCAATATGCGTTTCCGGCCATCTGGGCGCAGGCCGGGAAAGGCAAACCCGTGGCGCGCGTCCTGGAGGCCCGCATACTCGCCCCCTTCGAGGGCCAGAACGGCTTGGGCGCGCGGAACGCGCCGGGCTTGCCGCGCCTGAGTGGGGCGGTCTTCACCGGCGAGTACCCGCTGGCGCGCGTTGCATTCCGAGACTTGAAGCTGCCGGTCCGGGTCGAGCTCGAAGCCTTCTCCCCGTTCATCCCGCACGAGCCGGACGACTCCGGCCTTCCCGCCGCCATCCTGCGCTACCGCGTCACGAATCCGCTGGCCGCGCCCGCGCGCGTCTCGATCGCCTGGTCGCTCGAGAACCCGGTTGGAACGCGCCCCGTGCGCGGCGCCGCGCCGGGTATCGTGGGCGAGACGCGGCGGAACGAGTACCGCTCCGGCGCGGGCATCGAGGGCCTGTTCATGACCAACCCGGGCCTCGCCGCCGCCGACCCGCTGAAGGGCAGCTTTGCGCTGTGCCTGCTGGGAAGCGAGGGCGGGCGCGTCACCTACCTGCGCGGCTGGCCGGGCGGCCGCTGGTGGAATTCGCCGCTGCTGTTCTGGGACGACTTCCGCGAAGACGGCCGCCTGGGACCGGAGCCAGCCGCGCACGGCGTGGTGGGCGCGCTGTGCCTGGAGCGCAGCATCCCGGCCGGCGGCAGCGCCGAGTACACCTTCGCGCTGGCCTGGCATTTTCCCAACCGCACGCCCGAGCGCTGCGGCTGGCGCGCGCCCAAGGGCGACGAGCAGGCGCTGATCGGCAACTGGTACGCGGTCCGTTTCCCGGACGCCTGGGAGGCGGCCCAATATCTGGCGGCCAACCTCGCCCGTCTGGAAGAGAAGACCCGCACCTTCGCGCGTGCAATCCGCGAAAGCACGCTGCCCGGCGCCGTCAAGGACGCCGCCACGGCCAACCTCTCGACGCTCGCCTCGACGACGTGTTTCCGCACCGCCGACGGCGAGTTCCACGGCTTTGAAGGCTCCAACGACAAAGCCGGCTGCTGTTTCGGCAACTGCACCCACGTCTGGAATTACGAGACCACCACCGCGCACCTGTTCCCATCGTTCGCGCGTTCGCTGCGCAAAGCGGCCTTCGGCTACTCGCTCGACGAGGCGGGCGCCATTCACTTTCGACAGTTCCTGCCGGACGGGAAGGCCCGGTCCGGCTTCGCCGCCGCCGACGGGCAGATGGGCCAGA
>CAKZVG010000074.1 GCA_937921835.1 uncultured Bryobacteraceae bacterium
CATTACCGCATCCTGGCGGTGGGGGACCGCATCCGCACCTGGGTGAACGGCGCCGCCTGCGCCGACCTGATCGACTCCATGGACTTGAGCGGCTTCATCGCGCTCCAGGTGCACTCCTTCAAGGGCCCCAAACCGGTTCAGGTGGCCTGGCGCCACCTCCGCATCAAAGACCTTGGCCGCCACGAGTGGAAGCCGCTCTTTGACGGTAAGACCCTCAACGGCTGGAAGCACACCGGGGGCGGCAGTTTCACCGTCGTCGACGGCGCCATCAAGGCCAACAGCCTGCCCGACGATCCGCGCATCGGCATGCTGCTGAGCGAAGCCTCGTTCAAGGACGTCACCGCGCGCGTGCGCTTCAAGATCCTCCAGGGTAACAGCGGCGTCTTCATGCGCACCGATCCGGCGACGATGGCCGCCTACGAGGTGGAGGTGGACGCCGAGAAGCGCACCGGCGGCTTCTGGGAAACCGGTCCGAACGGCCGCAAGTGGGTCACCGGCCCGGAGGATAACGCGGCCGTGATTCCAAACGAGTGGAACGAGATGTGGGCCTCGCTGCACGGCCACCGCATTGTGTTCCACATCAACGGCGTCAAGACGCTCGATCTGCCCAACGACACGCAGGGGCGGCTGGAGGGCGTCATCGGGCTGCAAACCCACGGCGCCAAGCGCCCGACCGAAGTCTGGTTCAAGGATATCGCCGTGCTTGCGCCGGTGCGGCGCTGAGTCCAGTCTCCTCCCAGCGGAAGAGCAGGAAGTTCTTAGGCCCGCTGTTCATCGCCACCAGCAACCCGTTCGGAAATGCCGGTCCGAGCGGCGCCGCAACCGCCTCCAGACCGTCGGTCGAATCCGCGCCGCCGCGCAGGCAGGCGATCACCTGCGAGTGATCGTGCGGCCCGGCCGCGCCGCCCTCGCGCCGGTAGACGAAGTAGCGGCTGTTGCCGCTGACCTGGTCGGTTGAGAGGATGTAGCCCGTGCCGTCCGGCTTCGCGTAGATGGCGAGGCCTTCATGATCGCCCTGGTACCCGGTGCGGCCGAAGTGGGCCAGTTCACGCGCGGCGTCCGGGTGGTCCGGGTCGGCGTGCCACTTGTGGATGCCGTCGCCTTCGTCGGCGTAGTAAACGTAGCCCAGGGCGTCGTCCACCGCCACGGCTTCGATCTCGGCTTTGCCGCTGAAGACGCCGAAGCGGCGCACGGCCACGGTGCGCACCCGCCCGGCGCCGTCGTCCTCCAGGCGGTACTGCCACAGGTAGCCATCGCGCGGGCCGCTCTTCGGAGCGACGATGGCGAAGATGGCGCCGTCGCCGGGGCGCTTGTAGAGCGCGATTCCCATCGGCTCGGAGCGTTCGCCGGTCTCGCCCTCCAGGACCGCAGTCCCGGAGGCGGAGGAGATGTCGGCCAGCTCGCCGCCATCGGCGGGAATGCGGAAGACGCGCAGGCGGTTCTTGCGCCGCTCGGTCACCACCGCGATGTCGGTGGGCCGCCCTTCGACCAGCAGCCCGTACTCGACGTCGACGTTGTTCGGACGGTCGAGCCCGGCAAGGGTCTGGCGGATCTTGCCGTCGAGGCCGAACACCACCAGCGCGCCGCCGGGCGCCGCCACCTTATTCGTTCCCAGGATCAGACTGCGCTCCGGCGAGCGCGGGTGAACCCACACGGCGGGGTCGTCGGGGTCGTCGGGCACCGCGGCGGTGGCGAGCGCGGGGCGCATGTCCCGGCACTCCATTCGCGGCGGGCGGGGGCGGGAGCAGGCCGAGGCCAGCAACACGCCCGCGGTCAGGATCGCAGCATAAGAGGTCATCGGGGGGTCAGTTCAAATAATATGTGAGATACAGCGTGTCGCGCTGCCTGGGGATGAAACCTGCGTCGCGGATGATGCGCCGCAATTCTTCTTCCGAGGCGCGGTGGTGTGCGCCCGCCGCCGACACGACGTTCTCTTCGATCATGATGCTGCCCACGTCGTTGGCGCCGAAGCGCAAGCCCACCTGGCAGGTTTTCAGCCCCTGCGTCACCCAGGAGGACTGCACGTTGCGGATGTTTTCCAGGTAGAGCCGCGAAATGGCCAGCGTCTTCAGGTACTCGGCCGCCGTCGCCTCTTCCCGCACCGTGCGGCCCAGGGCGGTGTTCTCGCGCTGGAAGGTCCAGGGGATGAAGGCAGTGAAGCCGCCCGTCTCCTCCTGAAGCCGCCGCACCGCCTCCAGGTGCGCCACCCGCTGCGCGATGGATTCGCCGCAGCCGAACATCATGGTGGCGGTGGTCCGCATTCCGAGCCGGTGCGCCTCGCGGTGCACTTCCAGCCACTCGGCGGTGGAGCATTTCAGGCGGCTGATGCGGTGGCGCACTTCGTCGTCGAGGATCTCGGCGCCGCCGCCGGGGATGGAGTCCAGGCCGGCGTCGCGCAAGCGCGCGATGGTGTCGCGCACTGTCAGCCCGCTGACCGCCGCGATGTTCTGAATCTCGGGCGAGGAGAAGCAGTGCAGCCAGATCTTGAAGCGCCGCTTGATCGAGCGCAGCAAATCCTCGTACCACTCGATCTTGAGTTCCGGGTGCAGGCCGCCCTGCATCAGGATGCCGGTGCCGCCCAGCTCGACCGTCTCGCGGATCTTCTCGAAGATTGTCTCTTTGGGGAGCACGTAGCCCTCGGCGTGTCCCATGGGGCGGTAGAAGGCGCAGAACGTGCAGTACTCGGTGCAGTAGTTCGTGTAGTTGATGTTGCGGTCGATAATGTAGCTCACCACGCCTTCCGGGTGAAGGCGGCGGCGGACGGCGTCGGCGGCCATACCGATGCCGATGAGGTCGGGATCGGCGAACAAAGCGGCGGCTTCGCTGGCGGTGATCATACGGAAACAGCCCCGGATGATTCGAGGATACCAGACTGGCGCGCGTATTCGAGATACAGCGCCAGTCCGCGCCGTTCTTCGCAGCCGATTTCGTACACGATGCGGCGCGTCAGGTAATCCCGCACGAGTTCCGCGCCCAGGCCGCGCGCCATGGATTCGGCGGCCACGATCTCTTCCAGGCGTGCCATGCCGCGGCGCCACGAGGCATGGAAGGCCGCGCGCAGCGCCGCCCCGTCAAAACCGGGCCGCGCCGCCCAGACGGCGAACACCGCCGGCAGTCCGGTAAGCTCCAGCCACTCCTGGCCAAGGTCGAAGGCCGGATAGCCGAGCCGCGCGGGATCCGCGCGCAGCGCCGGATCGCCGATCAGGACCGCCGCGTCGGCCTGCGCCAGCATGGCGGAAAGCTCGGGCGGATGCTCGCGGAAGGCCGGCCGGGCGCCGTAGCGGCGCTCGAGAACGATGCGCGCCAGCGCGATCGAAGACCGCGAACTCGAATCGGCAGCCACGCTGCGCACGGCGGAGAGCGGGACTTTGGAGATCAGCAGGATGCTGCGCACCGCTCCCCGGCAGGCGATGCCGAGTTCCGCCACCGGCCGCAGGCCGAGACGCGGGATCTCGATCACCGGAACCAGCCCCACGTCGGCCTCGCCTCGCTCGAGGCGGCGGGCGCATTCGGCCGGTACGCACACCGAAAGCTGGGCCAACGCGCGTTGCTCGCCGTTGACGAAGCCGTCGATCAGGGGAACGGTGTTGAGGAAGCTCACCGCGCAAACGCGCGGCGGCGACAGGGACCGCAAGGTGCTCAAATCCCAAGTGTAACATCCGGACCGCGCGCCCTTGCTTCGCGTCCCGCACAGGCCGGTCCCTACCCGTATTATGATCTCGGCGGAGGGACGATTCGATGAACCGCCGCAACTTTCTCAGCGTCGCGTGCGCGGCGCCCGCCGCGCCGGCAGGCGCGCTTCAGGCCGCGGACAACACCCAGAGCAGGCTCAAGATCACCGGCGTGCGTCTGGTTCGCACGCGGCCGCGCAGGCAGGCGCCGGCCTACACGCCCGCGCCCGGTTCCTGGTCCACGCAGCATGTCGAGGTCGCAAACCCCATGTCGGTTTATCCGGAGTACAAGGCGACCCGCTCGCTGTTCTTCCCGGACCCGGGCAAAGTCCCGTCCTTCACCGTCGAGATCACCACCGACAAGGGGATCACCGGCTACGGCAACGGCGGTCCGGGCGGCGGCGTGATCGTCGCCGACCACCTGTCGAAACTCCTGCTCGGGCAGGACCCGTTCAACACCGAGCGGCTTTGGGACATCTGCTGGCGCTCCACCATGCACTACGGCCGGATGGGCGTCACCATGAACGCCATCAGCGGCGTGGACATGGCGCTGTGGGACATTGCCGGCAAGGCGTTGGGCGTACCCATCTACCGCTTGATCGGCGGCGAGGTGAAGCCGCGCGTGCCCGCTTACTGCACCGGCAATGACATCGAGCAGCACGTCGCGGCCGGCTTTACGCGCCTGAAACTTGCCATTCCGCACGGCCCCGCCGACGGGCGCGCAGGCATGAAGAAGAACGTGGAGTTGGTCGCCCGCGCGCGCCAGACCCTGGGACCGGATGGCGACATCATGCTCGACTGCTGGATGGCCTGGACCGAGCGCTACACCCTCGAGATGGCGGAGATGCTCGAGCCGTATCGCGTCTACTGGATCGAGGAGGCGCTTCCGCCCCACGATTACGCGGGCTTCGGGCGTCTCAACGCGGCGATCAAGTCGACCCGCATCGCGACCGGCGAGCACGAGTACGGGCGCTACGGCTTCCGCTATCTGCTCGAGCACAAGGCCGCCTCCATCTGGCAGCCTGACATCCAGTGGTGCGGAGGACTCACCGAACTGCGCCGCATTGGAGCGCTGGCCGCCGCCTACGACATCCCGGTGATTCCCCATGGCGGCGGGTTGAACGGTGCGATTCACTGGATCATTGCGAACGTCAACGCCCCCTGGGCGGAACTGTTCATGCCGGCGCCGGGCGGTCCGAAGGAGGTGTACCAGTTGTGGGAAGAGCATTACCAGATCACCCGCGGACCGGAGGGCATCTACACCCGGCCTTCCGAACGCCCGGGTTTCGGCTGGGATATTGAAGTGGTGTCGTGAGGCCGCCAGCCTCGCCGCGCCACAGGCAGGATAACAGCGGCTGTTCCGACGAGCAAAGGAGGATCGGAATGAAGAAGATTGCCGGGGTTTCGGTGTTGACTCTCGCCGCGGCGTGCGCGGCGGGGTTCGTGATGGGATCGATGCATGGCCGCGGCGGCCCGGAGGTGGCGCTCGCCAAGGCGCCGGCGCCCGCGCCGCCTGCCTCCGACGGCAAGCTGCGCATTATTTTCTTCGGGGCCCACCCGGACGACGCCGAGTACCGGGGAGCGGGCGTCGCGATCAAATGGGCGCGCCTCGGCCACCACGTGAAGTTCGTTTCGACGACCAACGGCGACATCGGCCACTGGCAGATGGCCGGCGGGCCGCTGGCGCTGCGGCGGATCAAGGAAGTCGAGGAAGTCGCGCGCCGGATGGGCGTCACCGTGGAGGTGCTCGACATTCACGACGGCGAGATCATGCCCACCCTGGAAAACCGGCGCATCATTACCCGGCTCATCCGCCAGTGGAACGCCGATGTGGTGATTACGAACCGGCCGAACGACTACCATCCCGACCATCGCTACACGTCGATGCTGGTGCAGGACTCGGCCTACATGGTGACGGTGCCGTTTTTCTGTCCCGACGTCCCGCCACTTAAGAACAACCCGGTCTTCCTCTTCACTTCGGACCGCTTCCAGATCCCAACGCCGTTCCGCCCGGACATCGCGGTGGACATCAGTGACGTCATCGAACCCACCCTGGACGCGCTGCTGGCGATGGAATCGCAGATCCACGAGGGCGGAGCGAACGGACATGGCGGACTGTTCCCGGCCGACCCCGCGGCGCGCAAACAGCGGCACGAACAGGTGCGCAAAAGCCTCTCGCAGCGTTACGCCGGGCTGGCCAACACTTACCGCGAGGCGCTGGTGAAGCGCTACGGCGAGGAGCGCGGAAGGAAGGCCACTCACGCGCAGGCTTTCGAGATTTGTGAGTACGGCAGACAGCCCTCGGCCGAGGAACTGAAAAAGATCTTTCCGTTCTAAGCGGCCACGGCCGGCGCCGGCCCTTCCGCCTTATGCCGGACGGAAACGGCGCGCGCCGGAC
>CAKZVG010000075.1 GCA_937921835.1 uncultured Bryobacteraceae bacterium
TTGCGGCGTTCGAGTTCGTCGAGCGAATGATACCCGAGCATGCGCAGCAGGGCGGGGTTGGCCATTACGATCCGGCCTCCGGGCGTGGTGCGGTAGATGCCGAGAGGCGCCGCTTCGAACAGGTTCCGGTAGCGCTCCTCGCTCTCCTGCAACGCTTCCTCGGCGCGCTTGCGGCCGGTGATGTCGGTCATGATGGCCAGCGCGCCCTCGATGCCTCCGGCGGCGTCCCGCAGCGGCGCGGCCGAAAGCGTGGCCACGATCTGCTGGCCGTCCTTGCGCCGGCGGACCACCTCCATTCCGTTGAAGGACTTGCCCTCCAGCACGAGTTTCAACAGGCGGCGGCATTCACCGGCTCTTTCCGCGGGAATCGTCGGGTCGGGGCCTCCCAGGACCTCGGCCGCGCACCAGCCGAAAATGGTTCCGGCCGCGGGATTCCAGCTCCGCACCAGGCCGCCGGCATCAAGGACCAGAATCGCCGCTGGAGATGCCTCGATGATCGCCGCCAGTTGCTGGTTGGACTCGCGCAGCGCCTTGTCGCGCTCCTTGCGCCGCGAGACGCCGCTCATCACGGCCACGATGCCGGAGGGCCGGTCGTCCCCGGACAGGATGCGGGTGAACCGGCAGAAGAACGGGATGACGCCGCCGGAGGCGGTCTTCAGGCGCAGTTCGCCCCGCCATTCGCCCTGGCGCAAGACCGCGTCCAGCACCGCTTCACCTTCCTCCGGGCTGGCGAAGAGACAACGCACTCCCGCCGGGCCGTTCAGGCTGTCGAGGGAGTAACCAAGCACCGCCTCTGCGGAGGGGTTGATGTATACGGCCCGCCCCGCCGCATCCAGAATCCCTACCGCGTCCAGAGTGCTTTCCGCGGCCTTGCGGAACCGCAGCAGTTCCTCCTCAGCCCGCCGCTGCCCGCTGAGATCCACCAGAAAGCTGCGGATTCCCGCGATTCCGCCCCGCCGGCCGCGGATGTAGGTCTCGTGAACCTCGCACCAGATCCTCTGCCCGCCGGTTCCCAGGTACTCCTGGGGGAACGGCTTGAGATCCGATTCCACGCGCAGTTTCCCGAGCACGGCCTGGCGGGCGGGGTCGCGTTCTTCGGGCGCCACCAGATCCCAGACCGGCCGGCCGGTGATCTCGCCCGCCTGCCGGCCGAGCAGCCGGCACCCGGCGCGGTTGATGCGTTCGACCAGACCCGCCCGGCCGACTTCGTGGCAGGCGGCCGGCGCGTCCTCGAACAGGCTGCGGCAGGCTTCGCGCTTGCGGGCAGAACTCTCCCACCGTCTGCCGGCCAGAAAGCCGGCGGCGGCAAGTACCGCGGCGGCGCCGGGAGTCAGAATCGCCATCGCCGGGAGCGGCCCCGGCCGCGCGCCGCGCGCACGGCGCGGCCAGGTACCGCTATGGTAACTAATCGGCCAAAACCGTCCCAATCTGCAAATCGTCCCCACTCCCCGCTGGGCGGTCCGGCTAGGCGCTTGCGGAACCGGCAGCCGGATTGCTACACTAAGGTTTCCGTCCAGATTGCTAACCCTCCAGCGTAGTAGAAGCGATCTTTGGCAGCGGTGAGAGCCGCGAATGATGGGAGGCGGAGGCCGGTAACGGCCGAAGCCGTTTGGACCAGCGAGGTAGAATGTCACGCAAGGCAGGCAAGAAGTATTCGGCCGCGGCCGCTCAGGTGGAGCGCCGGCCCTATCCTCTCGAAGAAGCCATTCCTCTCGTACAGAAGATCAAGTTCGCGCGGTTTGACGAAACCGTCGAGATCCACATGCGCCTGGGAGTCGACCCCAAGCACGCCGATCAGATGGTCCGCGGCACGGTGGTGCTTCCGAACGGCCTGGGTAAGGAGAAGCGGGTGCTGGTGATCGCCTCCGGCGAGAAGCTGAAGGAAGCCGAGGAGGCCGGCGCCGACTTCACGGGCGGCGAGGACGCGGTGGCCAGAATCCAGCAGGGCTGGCTGGACTTCGACGCCGTCATCGCCACCCCGGACATGATGCGCTCGGTGGGCAAGCTCGGCAAGGTGCTCGGCCCGCGCGGGCTGATGCCCAATCCCAAGACCGGCACGGTGACGGTTGACGTCGCCCGGGCGGTCAAGGAGATCAAGGCCGGCAAGGTGGAGTTCCGCGTTGACAAGACGGGCGTCATTCATGCCCCGGTCGGGAAGGTGAGCTTCAACACCGACAAGCTGGTCGAGAACGCGCAGAGCCTGGTGCAGGCGGTGGTGAAGGCCAAGCCGGCGGCAGCCAAAGGCAAGTACGTCCGGAGCGCCACCCTGTGCTCGTCCATGGGTCCGGGGGTCGACCTGGACGTGACGGCCTTCAACACCAGGATCGCGTAGCGGCCGCGGAAGCGGAGGCAAGTCCATGAAAAAGAAATCCGACAAGATCAGGGAACTCGAAGAACTGCGCCGGGAGCTGGCGCGGGCGCCGCACATTTTTGTGACCGGCTTCGAGAAGATGACCGTGCAGCAGGACTTCGAGCTTCGCCGTCTGGTGCGCAAGGCCGGGGCGCGCTACCGGGTGGTGAAAAACACGGTGGCGGGCAAGGCGGCCGAGGATACGCCAGCCAAGAACCTGCTGGCGAACTTGGCCGGGATGACTTCGCTCGCATACACGGACTCGGATCCGGTGGCGCTGGCCAAGACCTTGACCGAGTATGCCCGGACCAATCCCACCTTCACCTTCAAGGCGGGCATGGTCGAGGGCCGGG
>CAKZVG010000076.1 GCA_937921835.1 uncultured Bryobacteraceae bacterium
GACGCGGCGGGCGTGCAAGGCCCGGTGAAGATGCACGGACGCTGTTTGCGGCCGCTGCTCCCCGGAGCGGCCGGCGGCTGGCGTGAGCATCTGCCGGCCGAGTTCCACTATCACGGTGCGACTCCGTTCTTCCCGCGGCGCGTGATCCGCGACCAGCGCTACCACCTGATTCACAACCTGCTGGCCGGGCGCTCCAAGCCGCCCCAGGGCATCGACGGCGACACCGCGCACGTCGTCGCGCGCTCGGCGCGCTATGAGGGCACGGCTGTACGGCGCGCGTTCGATACCTACGCCAACCCGCCCGAGTTCGAACTCTACGACCTCGAGGCCGACCCCGCCGAGTTCAACAACCTCGCGGGCCGGCCCGCCGTGAGCGCCATCGAGAGCCGCATGAAAGAGGCGCTGCTTGCCTGGCGCAAGGAGAGCGAGGATCCGTTCCTCGATCCCGCCTACCTGGAGAAAGTGTTCCGCGAAGGCGCGCCCGTGACGCGCAAACGGCAGCAGCCGGCAGCTACTTCAACACCGTAAGCTCGCGGTAGCCCGGCGGCACGAAGAGGCTGCCCTCGGTGATCCCCGCCGGCGCGGCGCGGCGCAACTCGGCCGCCAGCCGCGCCCCGCTCCGCCCGCCTTCGAAATAGCGCGTGAAGGCCTGCGCGACGGCCGTTACCTGCGCCCCCGATTCGTGCGCGAACTCCAGCCGGAAGTGCCGTATGCCGGCCTTGATCCAGGCCTCCAGATGCGCGCTTGCTTCCTGCGCCTCGGCGCCAAAGACCGTGTTGCGGCAGCCCACGTCGGCCAGCACCGGGTGCGCGCGCCCCAGCGGGTCGCGCAGCTCCACGCGCTGGGTCTCGCACGGCCGGCCGCAATCGCGGTAACTGGTCCCCTGCGAGAGGAACCGGCAGAAGACGCAGTGCTCGGTATGGAACACCGGCATGTGGTGGTAGGCCACCGCCTCGATCCGGTGCGCGCCCGCCGCGCGCGCCAGCTCCGCCACCTGCTCGCCGTTCAAATCGTGCGCCGGAGCAAGGCGGTTCAGGCCCATCTCGAAGAGCGTGCGCGCCGTGATCGCGTTGGCGGCGTTCAGGCTGAAGTCGCCGTCGAGCGGCGCCTGCCCGCGCCCGCGCAACGCCCACAGCAGGCCGGCGGAGCGCACCAGGACCGCGCAGCCCAGGCTGCGCAGGAAATCCTCGATCCGCTCCTCGCCGGGTTTCAATACCCGGGGCGCCGCCACGCGCGCCGCGATCCCCGCCCGCCGCACGCGATCGAGGCTCGGCCGCAGTCCCCACAGATCGAGGTAATCGAGGGTGATGCTCGCCGGCCGCAGCTCGAGCGCAGATTCAAGCTGCTCCGGCACGCGCACCAGTAAGTGCAGCCGCGGCGCCGTATCCAACTCCGCCCCGGCCCCGGCTTCGCCAGACCATTCCCGCCAAACATCGCCTGGCCTGTCCACCGCCCGCCTCGGCGGCGCGGATTGAAGGGCTTGAAGCCGCTCGACCGCCTGCCGCCGCATCGCGTTCAGCAGGGAAGCCGGCGCGAACGGCTGTCCTTCGATCTCCAGCCGCAGCTCGCCGAGTTCGTACGGCGTGCCGCCGAGGCGCGAGAACTGCTCGCGCAGCAGGGATTCCGACAGCGCCTGCCGCCGCGCGCGGCCGAGCGGGACGGGGGAGGAGATCTCGATGGCGATTCCGCCCTGTTCCATAAGCCGCCACTCGCTTGCAAGAGGCGCGCCCTCGCTCGCCCGCGCGCGGACCGCGACGGGCTGCCGCCGCACGGGCCGCGCCGCCTCGGCGAACGGCCGCGCGGCCTTGTCGAGTTCGGGATCGTGCGTGCGCCACAGCAGATCGCCCGCCCGGATGCGCTCCAGCTTCAGGGCGCGGTTGGCGAAACGCAGCGCCACCAGGCCGTCCCCGCCGGGCGCCGCCTCATACACCCGGCCGCCTTCCTCCGGCTCTTCCGGGCTGCGCCAGTCCGCGGCGTCGAACACCACGCCGTCGCCCGCCTTGAGCGGCGCCACCCGGCCGGCGGGCGCGGTCTCGATCACCACCGCGCCGCGTTCCACGCGCGCCACCCGGCCCATCAGCACGCCCCGATGGCGCGGCGCGCGGCCGCGCACCACCGCCTGATGATTCGTGCCCGCCAGGAAATACGGGCCCGAGCCCCGCGAATAGAGCTGTTCGAGTTCCAGCCGCTCGGCTTCGCTGGCCGAAACAGACAGCCCCGCCCAGGCTTCATCCACCGCTTTCCGGTACGCGCGCGTCACCAGCGCGACGTAGTCCGCGTCCTTGTAGCGGCCCTCGATCTTGAGCGCGGCGACGCCGCTGCGGACGATCTCCGGGATCTCGGACAGCGTCAGCAGATCGCCCGGCGAGAGCGGATAGCGGGCATCCCCCATCGGCGCCGGGCGTCCGCCGGCTAGCAGTTCATACGGCAGCCGGCAGGCTTGCGCGCACTGCCCGCGGTTGGCGCTGCGCCCGCCCCAGGCCTCGGAGGAAAAACACTGGCCCGAGTAGGCGACGCACAACGCGCCGTGAACGAAGATCTCGAGTTCGCCGTCCGTGGCGCGCCGGATGGCCCGCACCTGGTCGAGGGAAAGCTCCCGGGCCAAAGTCACGCGGCTCGCGCCAAGTTCCCGCGCCAGGCGGACGCCCGCGGCACTGGTGATACTCATTTGCGTGCTCGCGTGGACCGGAACTTCGGGCGCCATCCGCCGGAGCAGGCGCAGCGCGCCCAGGTCCTGCACGATGACCGCGTCGGCGCCCGCCTCGGCGATGGCCCCCAGGGCGCGCGCGGCCGTCTCCAGTTCGTGGTCAAACACCAGTGAGTTAAAGGTGACGTAGCCCTTCACCCCGCGCGCATGCAGCGTGCGCAGTGCTTCGGGTAGTTCCTCCAGGGAAAAGCCCACCTTGGCGCGCGCCGTGAAGTGGGTCAGCCCGAAATAGACCGCGTCCGCCCCGGCTTCGATCGCCGCCCGCAGTTGTGGCCAGTGGCCCGCCGGGGCCATGATCTCGGGCTTGCCATGCTCGGGGTCCCAGTTCATCCGGCGCTGCCTCCAGGTTACCGCGGCCGCGGTGCGGCGCGCGAGATTGTTCTTGACGCGGAGGTGCGGATCGATTATACTGCAACTCAGTTGCACTATAATCCGATAAGGAGAGCCGAAAACATTCATGCGATCCTATTTCTTCGCCACGCTGATCTTGCTCGCGCAATCCTGCGCGGCCTTCGCCGCCGAGATCTGGGGAACCGTCACCGACCCCTCCGGACGGGCCGTCCCGGGCGCCCGGGTGTCGTTGGAACGTAATAAGTATGAGGTCCTGTCGGGACCCGATGGCGAGTTCTCTTTCGCCGGAATCCCTCCCGGCGAGTACACCCTCACGGCGGAGAGCGGCGCTTTTGAACCGGTGACGCTCACGGGCGTGCGAGCCGCCGCTGGGGGTCCGGTCCGCGTGACGCTCGCCTTCCGCGAGTTACGTGCAAGCCGCGTGCAGGTAGACGTAATCGGCTCCGAGCCGGAAACCGCGCTCCAGCACATCCCCGGGTCAGCCTTCCTGATCGACGCGCGCATGCTGGCCGACAGCCGGCCGGCGGACGCCAACGAGCTTCTGCGCCAGGCGCCGGGCCTGCACGTGCGCGAGGACTCCGGTCCCGCCGCCATGCGGCTGAACATCGGTGTCCGGGGGCTCAATCCGGACCGTTCGCGCACGCTGCTGGTGCTCGAGGACGGCTTGCCCATCGCGCTCGCGCCGTACGGCGAACCGGAGATGTACTATAGCCCGCCCATCGACCGCATGAGCCGGGTCGAGATTCTCAAGGGCAGCGGATCGATCGCCTACGGTCCGCAGACCATCGGCGGCGTGCTGAACTTCATCACGCCCGACCCGCCGCTGAGGCCCCAAGGGGCGATCGAACTCTCCGGCGGGCAATGGGGGGCGTTCAAGGGACAAGCCTCCTACGGTGGCAGCCGCGGCCCCTGGGCGTGGCACGCGAACGCGCTGCGCAAGCAGGGTGACGGCTGGCGGGATCAGTATTTCGCCATTGGCGACGTGACCTCGAAGCTGCACTACTCGCCTTCGGACCGGCGCCGCTTCGGTCTGAAGGTGGGCGTTTACGACGAAAGTTCCAACTCTACCTACCTCGGCCTCACCGAGCCGATGTTCCGCGCCAACCCGAACGCGAACCCGGCGCCGCACGACCTGCTCACCGTCAAGCGCCTGGCCGGGTCGCTGACCCACCAGTTCGTGCTGTCGCCGCGCGCGCTGCTGTCGGCAAGCGCTTTCGGCTACACCACCACGCGCAACTGGCGGCGGCAGGAGTTCGACCGCGCCCCGCGCGCCGGGATGCGATACCTCGGCGTGGCGGGCGACCCATCCGTTCCCGGAGGCGCCATCTACCTGCGGGACAGCGCGGCCAACAACAACCGCGAGTTTGACGTGGCCGGCGCCGAATCGCGCTACGCGCGCGAGTTCGAGTGGCTCGGCGTGCGGCAGCGCCTGGAGGCGGGCGCGCGCTTCCTGCGCGAGGAACACCGCGACGCGCGCGTGGACGGGGCGCGTTTCGACGCCCTCACGGGGACGCTTCGTGAAAACGAGTTGCGCCACGGCTACGCCGCGTCCAGCTTCCTGCAAAACCGGCTGTTCCTCGGATCCCGGCTCACGCTGACGCCCGGCCTGCGTCTGGAAGACTATCGCTACCGCCGCCACATCCTCCGCCAGCCGGTAAACGGCGTCCCAAGCGACGTCAACGTCCGGCGCGCCGATCGCGTCACGAAGCCGATTCCCGGCATCGGCGCGACCTTGCAGGCGGCCGCGCCGCTGACCCTGTTCGCGGGCGTGCACCGCGGCTTCGCGCCCCCGCGCATCAAGGACGCCATCACGCGCGAGGGCGTCTCGCTCGAACTCGACGCCGAGCTGAGCTGGAATCACGAAGCCGGAGCGCGCCTCCACCTGGCGCGCGGGGTGCGCGCCGAGGCCACCTACTTCGCCACCGATTTCTCGAACCAGATTGTCCCCGCGACGCAATCCGGCGGCGCGGCCTCCACGCTCATCAACGCCGGCCGGACGCTGCACCGCGGCGCCGAGTTCCTCATCGCCTCGGACTGGTCCAGTCTGCTGGGACTGCGCCACGGCCTGCGCATCGACTT
>CAKZVG010000077.1 GCA_937921835.1 uncultured Bryobacteraceae bacterium
GCCCGCTTCGACCCACTCGAATGCGGCCTTGACGGCCCGCCGGTTGAGCCCGAGCGACTCCTTGCGGCCGAAGGGATCGACGAAGATGCAGCGCTCCCGCAACTCGGGTACTTCGGCCAGCAGCGAGTTCGCCAGGATGCGGGTGTCGGGCCGCACGCGTGGAAGCAGCGCGGCCAGAATGGCGGCCTCGACGATGCCGAAGGGATGGTTCGCCACCGCCACCACGGGGCCCTGCGCCGGAATCCGCGCCAGGTCGTCGCCCGACACGGCCGGCGTGACGTCCAGCACCTCCAGCAGCTTCTCGGGAAACGAGCCGTCACCAAGACGCCGCCTGGCGGCCGCGCATAGCTCGTCGAGGCGGCGGAGGAGCAGCATTCTCCGCAAGGCTTTCTGGACGGGCGGCGAGAAGCGGCGGCCGAAGAGGTTTTCAAAGGCCGAAGAGAAGAGTTCCGGTTCGGGATTCACCCGCGGCTTCACCGCCGGCCAGGGGAATCGCCGCGTCCGGCCACCCGGCCGCGGCACGGGGAAGAAGCTGCTTCCGCGCAGGTCGAACATAGTCCTCGGCGAGGCCTCGGTCTTGACACCAGATTCTAGCTCCGCGACCGTGAAATCCGAGTGACGAAGAGATGAAATGCTTGTCAACCGCGGCGGACTTCAGAGGCCGCCGCCGGGTTCGAGGTGCGCTTCCCGCTCGAGGGTGCGGACGGCGGCGTCGGGTACGATGCGCCAGTTGCCGTCCGGCGCCGCCGGGAGCAGCTTGCGCTCGCTGTAGTACTCGACGATCAGGTCGCGAATCTCGCGCGAGGACCGCCACAGGAGGCGGGCGTTGCGAAACATCTCGTAACCGCCGCTGCCGCCCGCGCGGTAGTTGTTGATGGCGATCCGGAGCTTCTGGTTCTCCTCGAGCGGCCGCCCGCGGAAACGCAGGTTCCGGATGCGCTCGCCCTCGGGGCGGGTGAGGTCGATTTCGTACTCCACGCCCTGGGCGATATCGAAGTTGTAGCCGGCCACCCCGGTGGCGATGAGCGGCGAGCCGGCGCACTCCCGGTTGGCGCAGGAGAGGAAGTAGCGGGCGGCGTTCTCCAGCGCGGCCTTGAGCATGCGGCCGTCGCCCTCCACCGCGTACAACTCGTTCTCGTAAATGTAGAGGGAGGCGATCTGGCGCACCGTCACCGGCCCCTTGGGAATCGAGACCGCGGGGTTGAAGAGCGCGGTCAGCGAGACGTCCGCCTGAGCGTAGTGCAGTTGGACGGCGTGCACCGCATCCAGGAGCGCCGTGTCGCGAATCCGCGCCAGGCGGCCGTCCATGGCCACCGGGGACTCCGCGACGGGGGTGTCGAGATAGCTTTCGGTCAGCAGGTGGTAGGGCCGGGCGAGTTCCAGGATGGCGGGATCAGCCGCCGTATCGGACGTGACCGGAAGCTGCGCCGCTCGCGTCGAAACCAGCTTCCACCCGCCACCGGCGGCCGGCTCGAGCTCGAAGTCGATCCGCCCCAGCGTCATGCCCCAGTGCCTGGGCTGCAAGACGGCGACGCCGCCGATGCGCGCGTTGAATTCGCGGTGCGTGTGGCCGAAGACGAGCGCGTCGATGCCCGGGACCTCGCGGGCGATCTGATAGACCATGTTCTCGCGCTCGTTGCCGGGCCGGACGGCGCCCGTGTCCGGATCCCGGCCGAGCCCGGCGTGCACCGCCGCCACCAGCACGTCGGGCGCGTGCCGGGCGCGCAGCCCGGCCACGGTCCGGCGCGCCGCCTCGACGCCATCGAGAAAACGGTAACCGGCGTAGTTCTCCGGTTTCTCCCAATCCGGAATCGCGGGCGTGGTGATGCCGAAGACGGCGATCTTCACGCCGCCGAGCAGCTTGACGAGGTAGGGATCGAACGGCCGCCGCGAAGAACCCGGATCGAGCACGGTGTTCGCGCTCAGCCAGGGGAAGCGGGCATCGCCGCGGGCGGCGTCGAGACTCGCCAGGCCGAAGTTGAATTCATGGTTGCCAAGAACCATGGCGTCGTAGCCGAGGCGGTTCATCGCCAGCATCATGGGATCGCCGGTCAGCGGAGGAACCGGGGCGGGCAGGCCGAGGGGAGCCTTTCCCGTCCGCAAGTACTGATGATAGACCGCGGCCATGGGCGAGCCCTGAATCGTGTCGCCCAGGTCGATGAGCATGGTGTGAGCGCTGGCGGCGCGCACGGCTTCGATCAACGCCGCGGTCTTCGCCAGGCCGCGGGCGGCGGGAGCCGCGGTGTAGTAGTCATATGGGTAGATCGCGCCGTGCAGGTCGGTGGTGACAAGCAGCGTGATCTTCACTGGTTCCGCTTGCATGGGAGCGTGACACGCCAAGGCCAGCGACAGCCAGACCGCCGGAGAGAAACAACGCATGCAGCCCTTCCTTTTCAGTATAAACGCCCTCTTCCGGCCGCCGCGCCGGATCCCGGTCAAGAATTCAGATATCCACCGGGCATGACGCTAAGGCGCGGGCCGTAGTTAGCGCCCGCCAGCGCGGCAGACTAAGTTCCGCCGTTTCCGTCTTCTCCACTGTGACCACCCGAATGAGACCTTTCTGCCGCTAAATCTAAGATGTTATGCGGATTTTTCGGGCGCCCGGCGGGATGTTAACTTGGTCTAGCAATTGAGGAGATCAGTTGCAGGGAGAGGAGAAACTAATGAATCGCATCGTCAATCTCGCGTTGAGGCTCAAGATCTGGAAGGATAACCGTGGTCAGGACCTCATCGAGTATGCCCTCATGGCCGGTTTCGTTGCCGTCGCGGCGGGCGCCATCATGCCCAACGTCGCTTCGAGCATCACGACTATCTTCAGCAAGATCCAGAGCATTCTGGAAGGCGCCGCGGGCCAGGGCTAAAAAACAGGAACGGAATCAGCTCACGCTTTTTCGCGGCGGAGAAACCCTCTCCGCCGCGATACTTTTTTGGTTTCGCCTCACGGTATAATCTTCCGTCCCTCAGCCCCACTTAGGATTCCCGCCAGGTTCCCGTCTTCCTGAAAAGGCAGCTCCATTGGGCCATCGATCACTTCGAGCGACGGATTGCGCCGGATCTCATCGAGCAAGGTCTCACTGAGCGCCAACAGCCCGATCTCAAGCGTGTTCCGGATCCAGCCGAACGTCAGCTCGTTTTTCGCCAGGCGGCCCACGGTGGGCCAGATCCGCTCCAGGCATTCACGGTCGGTGGCGAAATGAACCGGCGTGCGCAGGCACGGCAGGGTGTTTGAGGTCAGGGCGTTGAGCGTGGTCGGCGTCCAGTCGATCTTTGCGACCAGGCGGTCGGTGACCACGTCGGCCATCCCGGCGCCGACCGCGTTGCCGTAGCTCAGGCTGCTCAGGTCCCGCAGGAAAATGCGCTCGATGCGCGGTGCGTTGGGCCAGGGGTTGTACTCGCCCATAACCCCCCGGTTGACGATCTTGGTGTCCATGCCGGCGCCGCTGATGTTCTTGCCCAGCTCGTCGACGATCAGGATGTCGAGCTGCTCAACCGGGATCCGTCCCATCCAGGATTTCACCAGCGCCAGCAGCTCTTCCTCGCGGCGCTCCATCTCCTCGACCGGCACCGCCGCCACCCGCGCCAGGGCGTGGTTGGCGTCTTCGAGCACGGCCAACCCGCCCAGGATCTTGCCGCTCGCAAGCACTTGCCGCCCCACGTCGCGGATGACTGTTTCGAGTCCTTTGTGGTACGCATGGGTGTGATAGTGGCGCGCGCCGGCGAACTTTCCCAGTCCGATGGCCATCATCTTGTACAAGCCGCTTTCGATGCGCCCGGCGAAATCGGTGTGCCACTTGACGCGCCCGATCAGCATGACGCCGCCGCTCTCGAACGCCGTGCGGTCCATGAACGCTTCGATACCGAGCGGCGTCCGCCCTAGCGGCACCACCTCGAGCGAGCTGCGCACCGGGCAGCCCATGGCCGCCTCGGTGATGCCGTATTGCGCCAGCACATGCGCCTGTCCGGCGGCGGTCGCGGCGCCGTGGCTCCCCATGGCGGGAAACAGGAACGGCTTCATCCCGGCCGACCTCCAGTAATCCACCACCGCGCGCACGATGACCTCCAGGCTGGCGATGCCGCGGCTGCCGACGCCGATGGCGATCGAAGACCCCGGCGCCGCGCGGGAAGCGAAGCCGGCCGCGGCGAGTTCGGCCAGAACCGCCGAGCGCGGGTCCTTGAGACTCCGGTCGGGGAAGTTCTGGCGGACCACGTACAGGCGCGGGAAATCCATACCTGAAGTGTAGCGCCACGCGACGGCGTGCTAACGCCTGCGCGCGAAGCCGCCGATCAGTAATTGAGCCACCGCAGGTGAAGGACGCTTCGCTCACTCCGGACGCGGCGCCGCGCTTCCGGCGCTACCTCGGCCCCCCACCCGGCAGCCGCGAGGCGCGCGCCATCAGCCTATTCGCGCTGGCCGCGGGAGTAATCCTGGCCGCGCTCTCGCTGTACGCCGGATTGCGGGGCGAACGCTTCCTCGGCCGCTCCCTGGGCGGGGATTTCGCGCAATTCTACGTGGTGGGCCGGATCCTCAACGAAGGCGGCGGCGCGGCCATTTACGACCCGCTGCTCCAGCACCGGCTGTACCTGAGCAGCGTCCCGGCGGCCGATCCCCGGCGGATGTTCGTCTACGGCAGCGCGCCCGTGCTGGCGTTGCTTTTCCGCCCCTTCGCGCTGCTGGGATACATCCCGGCGTATGTGTCCTGGCTGGCCTTCTCTCTGGCGGTGTACCTGGCCGCCCTGCGGCTTCTCTGGCGCGCGGTGGATCTGCCGGAGCGGCAGCGGCGAACGGCCACGCTGCTGGCGCTCGGTTCGCCGCTCTACATCCTGGAGACGTGGATCGGAGGCCAGGTGAGCGTGCTCGCGTTCCTGATCGTGGCGGCCGCGCTCTACCTGCTTGCCCGCCGGTTTGAGTGGCGGGCTGGTCTGGCGCTCGGGCTGCTGGCCTTCAAGCCCACGTTGTGCGCGGTTCCGCTTCTGATGCTGGTTGCCGGAAGGCGTTGGCGGGTGCTGGCGGGCGCGGCGGCGGGGATCGCGGCGCTCGCTCTGCTGTCATTCCTGGCGGTAGGCGCGGAGGGTCTGCGCGCCTGGTACGCCACGCTGGCGGTCTACCGGACGCTCGCTCTCGGTCCGGAGGCCACCTTCCGCCGCTTCAAGTATGTGGACTTGAACTCGTTCTTCCAGATGTTGCTGGCGGGCTGGGAGGGCGCCGCGCCCGTGCTGGCCCTGCTGGCGGCTGGCGCGCTGCTTGCATGGCTCGCCCGCGCCTGGTGGCGCTATTCGAATCTGGACCCGGCCGGCGTCCGGCTTTTGTGGTCGGCCACGCTGGCGGCGGCGCTGCTGGTGAATCTCTACCTGCCGGTCTACGACGCGCTGCTGCTTGCCGCCTGCATGGCGCTGCTGGCGGGCGCGCGCGGCGGCGCGCTTACACCGTGGCTGGTGGCGTTCTATCTGGTTCCCTGGCTGACGCAGAGCTTCGCCGAGTTCCTGCGCCTGCAATTGCTCACGCCGCTCGTGGCGGCCTATTGCGTGTGGGCGATTCGCGCCGCCGCTTACTTCGCGCCGAATACCGCGATCTCGACTCCACCCACGATTCCGCGGCCGGGCATCGCCACGCCAGGGATCTCCTGATAAACGGCGCCGTTCAAGTTAGTAAGTTGGAGAAAGGGCCGGATGCGCCCGCGGGTCCACGCCGCGCCCGCGTCGAGCACCAGGTAAGGATCGCGTCCCAGACGGCTCAGCGCGCCGGCCCGCGCGCGCGCCGCGATCCCGCCCGGCAGCAGGCCGTTCCAACTGATCAAGCCGTTGTGAACCGGGTAATTGAAAACGTACTTGGACTGCACGCCCGCCGCCGCCGCGCCCGCCCCGCGCAGCCCGGTGTAGCGCAGATCGAGCGTCTGGCCGCGAGCCGCGCGCAAGGTGAGCGAAGCCTCGGCGCCGGTGAAGCGGATGCGCTGGAAATTGGTGGCGCGCCAGATCTCGGCCGGCGTCCGCCGCACGTAGTCGATGACGTCGCGCTCGCGCCGGTGAAACAGCGTGACGTCGCCCCGGGCCCAGCCCGCTGGAGCGTGCCAGTCCAGGCCTCCTTCGAAGCTCCAGGCCTGTTCCGGACGCAGATCGGGCGAGCCGGCGTTGGCCGGGTCGTGATAGTAGAGATCGGTGTAGCTCGGCAGGCGGAACGCGCGGCTCACCCCGGTCCGCAGCTTGAAGGCGGGCGAAGCCCACATGCCGGCGCTGAGGGTGGGGCTGAACTGGCGCCCGCCGCGGGAGTAGAACTCCTCCCGTGCTCCCGCGGTGAAGGAAAAGCGGCGCAGCGCGCGCGCGTCGAGCGCCGCCCATGCGGCGCCGCGGTTGCGCCGGTGCGCGCCCAGGTTGGTGCTCCGGATCGAATCCCGGTATCCCTCGCCCCCGTAACTCAACGTCACGCCCCGCGAGAGGGTCTCGCGGCGCCGCAGCACCGCCTGCGAACTCTCCGCGGCGTGGCGGTTGGTGTAGATGGCCGGCCGGTCGCGGTAGAGCACGAAGAGGTCGGTGTGGCGCCGCCAGGCGAAGGAGGCCGAGGTCCGCTGGCCCAGTTCCTGGCGCGCGGAGGCCAACCAGGTCCGGGTGCGCTCCCAGGACGGGAAGTTGCCGTAGAATCCTCCCGCGCCGAACGGCCGGTCGTTGTGGGCCAGAACCAGAGCGGTGTTGCCCAGCCGCGAGGAGGCGCGGGTGATCGAGGAAAGCGAGAGATTGCGGTAGTCGCGGTTGGGCATGAACCCGCTCGAGAAGTCCCGCGAGGCGGCGAACTGCTGGCTCGCCCGGCTCCAAACCAGGCCCGCCAAAAGGCTCTGCCGGTTCACGCCGAAATTTCCGGCCGCGGCGCGCAGCCGGAACTCGGAGGCTTCCGGCGAGCGGGAGATGAGGTTCACCACCCCGCCCACGGCGTCGGAGCCGTGCTCAGCCGAGCCGGCGCCTTTCAGGACCTCGATGCGCTCCAGCGCCTCCAGCGGAACCGGAATATCGAGATTGTGATGGCCGGACTGCGGATCGTTCAGGCGCATGCCGTCGAGCAGCACC
>CAKZVG010000078.1 GCA_937921835.1 uncultured Bryobacteraceae bacterium
CCGCCTACCTGCCGCACAGCGACACCATCCAGGAGATGAAGGTCGAGACCTCGAACTTCGACGCCTCGGTCGGACACACCACGGGCATCTATGTGACGATGATGACCAAGGCGGGCACCAACCAGTATCACGGCACGGCCACCGAACAGCACTGGCAGCAGCGCTGGCACGGCGCGCCGTTCTTTACCAAGCAGCTTTACTACCGCAATATCATGGCCGCCGAGGCGGCCGGCAACAAGGCGCTGGCCGACGAGCTGCGCAAGAAGGACAAGCAGGACTCGGGACGCTCTAACAACTGGGCCGTTACCGTGGGCGGTCCGGTGTCGATTCCCAAGCTCTTCAGCGGCAAGGACCGGCTCTTCTTCTTCTTCAGCTACCAGGGCAACAAGGACTCGGTCACGGACCTGCCGACGCGGATCAACAATACCGTTCCGACGTTGGAGGACCGCGAAGGCAACTTCGCGCGCCATCTCGGCGTGGACGCCACGCGCTACCAGTTGTACGACCCGCTCAGCGTGCGGCGGGACCCGGCGCGTCCCAACAACTTCATCCGCGACCCCATTCCGGGCAACATCATTCCCAGGGCGCGCATGATCAACCCCGTCTACGACTGGTACGCCAAGCTCCTGCCCATCCCGAACAACGACTTCGACCCGCGCCGCGAACCGCTCAACAATTTCCTGTCGAGCGCGCCGCTGGTGCGCGACTACAAAGCTTTCAGCAACCGCGTCGACTACCACCTTTCAAGCCGCCACCGGGTCTACGGCCGCTGGTCCTACAACGACTGGATCAACGAAGGCGACGACTGGACCTACACCACGCTGAAGGGGCTGCACTCGCTGCGGCAGACGCGGACCAACCGGGGCGGAACCGCCGATTGGGTCTACACGGTGTCGTCGAGCACGGTGCTTGACATCTCCTTCGCGGCCAACGACTACTACGAGGGCAGCCGGCCAGACGTGGCGATGCAGTTCAAGCCTTCCGACGTGGGCCTGCCGGCCTACCTGGACCAGAAAGCAGGCAGCCAGACCATCGTTCCGCAGATGAGTTTCGCTGGCTACCGCGGCATGGGCCGCGCCTATCCCTCGGTCACCCACTTCCGGACCTTGACCGGGAAGGCCGATCTCATGCATCTCCGCGGCAACCACAGCCTGCGCGCCGGCATGGACGTACGCGGGCAGTTCCGCACCGGCGGCGGCGGAGGGAACACGTCCGGCGCCTTTAGTTTCGACAACACCTTTACCCGCCGCAACGACGACACCCTGACGCCGGCGGGCAATCTGGCGCACAGTTGGGCCGCGTTTCTGATGGGATTGCCGAGCAGCATGGCGGTGGCGACCAATGACAGCTTCGCCCTGTTGAATCCCTACTATGGTTGGTACGTGCAGGACAACTGGCGCGTCACGCCCAAGCTGACCCTGAACCTCGGGCTGCGCCTGGAGTACGAACTCGGCCCGACGGAGCGCTTCAACCGGATGATCGGCAATTTCGATCCGCAGGCGAAGCTCCCGATCACCGACGCGGCCCAGGCGGCCTATGCGCGGGCAGCCATTCCGGAGTTGGCGGCGTCGAACTTCCGCGTTCTCGGCGGGTCGAAATACGTGGGTGTGGCCGGCGCCTCGCGCCAGTTGTGGGGCAACGAGTTCATGTGGCTGCCGCGCCTGGCGGCGTCCTACCAGATCGCTCCGAAGACGGTGGTGCGGGCCGGCTATGGTCTCTTCTTCGACACTTTGAACGTGCTGAACGAGGGCCTCGACCAGACCGGCTTCAGCCGCACGACCTCCACCCTGCTGACCACCGACTTCGGCGTCAACTGGCTGGCCGGCAATCCGCGCGCCGGCGTTTCGCCGCTCCGCGACCCGTTCCCGGTGCGGGCTAACGGCACCCGGTTCGACGAACCCACCCGCGACGCGCTGGGCCTGATGGCGCGCGTGGGACGCGGCTGGAATCCGCCCATCTACGACGTGAAACACGCCCGGCAGCAGCGGGTGCGGGTGGGCCTCCAGCGGCAGGTGGGCGAGAACCTGCTGATCGACGTGGCCTACGCGGGCGCTTTCTCCGACCGCGACTCGGTCACCCGTACGCTCTCGGCGCTGCCCGAGCAGTTCTGGGCCAGTGGCATGACGCGCGATAACGCGCTGGCCAGCAACATGAACGCCAACGTGACGAATCCCTTCCGGCTGGCCAATTTCGCCGCCCTGCAAACTTCCGATCCGCTGATTTACCAGGACATGTCCACGCTGGGGTTCTTCACCAGCGGAACCATCCGCAAGAATCAGCTTCTGCGGCCCTATCCCCACATGAACGGTCTCACCTCGCGGCTGGAGCCGCTCGGCCGGGTGCGCACGCACGCCATGGAGTTGCAGATCACCCGCCGCTTCGCCCAGGGTTTCAATCTCAATTTCGGCTATACCAGGTTCCATGGCCGGGAAGCGATCCGCTTCTATGACGAGTTCTCGCCCGAGCCGTTCTGGGAGGAAACCAACGACGGGCGCCCGCACCGCGTCACCGCCACCGGCATCTATGAGTTTCCGTTCGGCAAGGGGCGGCGGTTCGCCAACCACGGTTGGCTGAGTTGGGTCGTGGGAGGCTTCCAGGCGGCAGCCACCTACGAGTATCAGCCGGGACCGCTGCTCAACTGGGGGAACGTCTTCTACTACGGCGACGTGGCGAACATCAAGTCGGGCGAGCGGACGCTGGACCGCTGGTTCAACACCGCCGACTTCGAGCGCGTCGCCGCCCGCACGCCGGCCGCGTTCCACCGCCGGGTGTTCCCCTACCGCATTAGCGGCCTGCGAGCCGATATGACCAACCAGTGGAACACCAACGTGCAGCGCGACTTCAACATCACCGAGAGGGTCAGGTTCCAGTTCCGCGTGGACGCGATCAACCTGCAAAACCGCACCCAGTTCGCGGGACCGAACCTCACCCCCACGTCCACCGATTTCGGGCGCATCACCTCGCAAACCAACACCCGCAACCGCTTCATCCAGGTGCAGGGACGGCTGCGGTTCTAAGCCGGCCGGCGCCGGCGGTCAGAGGTTCCACTGCTTGCGCCAGGCCACGCGGCGCTGCTCGAGATAGGAAATGTTGCAGATGTGGCAGGCCATGGCGGAGTAGTGCCCGGCCGTTTCGTCGCAGGCCGGCGGACGGCGGCTGCGCACGCACTCCAGCCAGTTGGCGACGTGCAGATCGGGCGTGCCGCGGGCGGTGATTTCGGGCGCGCCCTTTTCCGCCGGAATAAAACGGTAGCCATAGCGGAAGATGTGCAGACGCCCGCCCGTTCCCATGAATACGATGTCGGCATTCTCCCTGGCGATCGGGTCGGTGACGTTGGCCTCGAAGGTGACCAGCAGGCCCCCCGGTATTCGACGATCGCATTAATGTTGTCGGCCGTGTCGCGCCCGCCGCGCTCCAGGTAGATGCCGCCCATGCAACTGGCCGCCAGCGGCCGGTCCACCTTGAGGTACCAGTGGACGCCGTCCACCAGGTGAACGAACAGACCGCCCATCTGCGCGTTGGTCGAATAGTCCCAGTAAACATAATGGTTGAACTAACGCCTGGGATCCCAGGGCGCCTTCCTCAGCCGCCCCTGGCAAACATCCCAGTCCAATCCCGCCGGCTTGGTCTCCATGCCCGGCGGCGGGGGCTGGATGCGGTAGGCGAGATTGCCGTTCCAGATGGTCCGCACCATGGTGACCCTGCCGATGCGGCCGCTGTCGATGAAGCGCTCCTTGGCCTCGATGAAGTGCGGGTAGCTGCGCTGCTGGGTCCCGGTTTGAAGAATGCGCCCGGCCTGCCGCACGGCACGGAAGATCTGGTGGCCCTCCATGGGATGCAGCGTGAGGGGTTTCTCGACAAAGAGATCCTTGCCCGCCTGGCAGGCGGCCACGGCGATTTCGCAATGCGCGTGGTCCCCCAGGTGGCGATGATCACCGCGTCGATGTCCTTGCGGTCGAGCAGACGGCGGTAGTCGGTGTATTTGTCCACTGCTGTGCCGGCGGTCTTCTCCGAGTGATCGCGCTGCGCGTCGTAGACGTCCGCCAGCGCCACCCACTGGATGTTGCCGGCCTGGTTGGCGCGCGAAATCAGGTACCGGCCGCGGCTGCCGCAGCCGATCACGCCCAGGCGAATGCGGCCGCCGGCCCCCAGGACCCTTCCGGTCGATGCCGCCGTCATGGCCCCGACGAATCCGCGGCGCGGAGTTGGCGTTGTCATGGTGTGCTCCCCGATCACTGAAAGCGGCGATCCATCAAAGGTTATCTCAAAACAGCAGGGTGGACCGCCGTTGGAAGGGCAGGGTGGCCGGAGCCACACTCCCGGATTCCCGTGAGGAGGTCCTCTACCTCACCATCTTCAGGCGGGGATTGGCCAGGTCGAATGTGCCTTTCACACCGCGTGGCAGACGGAAGCGCAGGGTGGTTCGGGTCTGGAACGCCGTCTTGATCTCGAAGTCGATGCGGTGCTCCTGCCATTGCCCGGTAAGCGGAATCCGGGCTTCCCGGGAGACAAGGCGCCAGTCGTCGGCCAGCTCAAACTCGACGAATTGGCCGGGTGTCCCACGCACGCTGAACGCGAAGTGGTAGCGGCCCGGGTCGAGTTTGACGTCGGCGCCGAAGGTGTAGTTCAGGCTGGAGTCGTCGCCGAAATCGCCGGTTACGCGGATGGCGCGGCTGTCGCCGGGACCGTCGGCGAGGCTTTGTTTCTCCAGATCCTCGTTAGGCGTCCTCAGGATCCAGTAGCGCCAGGGATTGATGAGTTCGGTGTCGGGGTCGGGAGTCCACGGCGTCACGGCTGTCACCGCGGGCAAGGGCGGGGCCTGCACCGCCCGCAGTTCCTCCGGCACTTTGTAATGAAGGCTGTCATCAAAAGCGGGACTGTCGAAGGCCACGTTGGTCAAAGAAACCTCCGGCGGCGGAGCGCCGATGCCGATGAAGCCCAGCGGGTGCCAGCCGCCCCGGAAGTAGTTTTCGATGGCAAACCGCGCGCTCGGCAGCATGCCGCCCTGACGATCCAGAATGGCCAGGGCGAGGATGTAGGAGCCCGGCGGGATGTCCGGCGGCAGCGTGGCGTGGCCTTCGCTCGAATGCGGCTCGGCGGGGCGGCGATAGGCGAACTCGCCGCTGTCCCAATCCTTGCCAGGCGACCATTGGCGGAGGTCCACGTTCTCCAGCGGGGCGGACCAGACCGGCTTTCTCGTCGCGGGATCCAGCAGCCCGGCGGCCACCGGCCAGTCGAGGTAAAAGGGGGCGCTGCCGGTGTTTCGCACGGTCAGCTTCACCGTCAGGATCTCTCCGGGCGGCACCGCCAGCGGATAACTGGCGGAATCGAGCACGAAGCGGTAGCCGAAGGCCTTTTGAAGCTCAGCGGCGCCGGCCAGGACCTCGGGGTTGGTGTCGTCATAGTTGCTGATCCAGCCCAGGTAGCTCGCGTGATAGCGGCGGATCTTGTCGAGCATGTAGCGGCGGTAGGCCGGCGTCGTCATCGTCTCATCGGGCGTGCGTCCAAAGGTCTCCGTTGGCTTCGCGCTCTCGCGTTGCTGCTGCCAGTTGTATTCCACCTCGCCTTCGATGGGAGCGTGTTCCCAGATATCGGGATACACATGCGTGGCCGCCCAGGGAAACTGATCCTTGGGTCCCCCGGGCGGTTCCCGGCTGAGATTGGCGAACGTGTCGTAGTAAATTCCGAAGCCGGCCCGCATGAACTCCGCGTTCGTGTGCCGG
>CAKZVG010000079.1 GCA_937921835.1 uncultured Bryobacteraceae bacterium
GCCGCCCTACGATCACGAGTGGATCATGGCCGGGCAGGGAACCGCCGCGCTCGAATTGCTCGAGGACGTTCCCGCGCTCGACGCCCTGGTGGTTTGCGTCGGCGGCGGCGGGCTGATCTCGGGCTGCGCCACCGCGGCCAAGGGACTCGACCCCGGCATCCGGGTCTTTGGCGCCGAACCCGAGAACGCCAACGACACCTGGCTCTCGATGCAGGCGGGGGAGCGGATCGCCATCCCGCCGCCCGCCACCATCGCCGACGGCTTGCGCGCGCCGCAGCCGGGCGCGCTCACCTTTCCCGTGGTGCGGCGCCTGGTGGAGCGGATTCTGCTGGTCAGCGAGGAGGAGATCAAGCGGACCATGAAGTTCCTCCTCACCCGCATGAAAATCCTGGTGGAGCCGAGCGGCGCCGTGGCGGCGGCCGCCGTCCTGCACGGGAAGCTGCCCGCGGGCATCCGGCGCGCGGGAGTGATTCTCTCGGGCGGCAACGTGGACTACGAGTTGCTCGCCGGATTGTAGTCAGCGGCCGCGGCCGGAAGATCGTCGGCGCTGAGCAGCCGGCCGGGAATCCAGCCGTAGCCGGCCAGCCGTCCGGGGTGCGCCGAAAGCACCACTTGAAAGCCGGAATCGCCGCCCGCCGGCACGGGCGCCTTCCCTGGCGCCGGCGCCACCAGCGCCAGGTACTTCAGAACCGTGTACACGTCGCCTTCCTCCGGAACCCGCAGATCGAAATCCTGGGTCCGGAAGCGGAGCCGCGCGCCGCGCTGGGCCAGCCGCCAGGCCAGGAAGGCGGCGAAATCGACGGCCCGCTCGAACCACGCGGCGTCGCGATCGTGCGCGTCGAGATCGAGAAAGATATACACCAGGTGCTCCTGTTCGCGCGCGAACTCGCGCACCTGGAGTTCGCCGGTGTGCGCCGTGGCGCGCCAGTCTACGTGGCGGGCGCTTTCGAGCGGCACGTAGGGGCGGATGCGGTAGAAGTCGTGGCCGCGGCCGCGGTAGTGGGTCTCGATCTCGCCCGCGATCGAGGAGAGCAGGCGCTCGAAGTCCGCCTGGGCGTCGAGACAGGGATAGACCAGCACGTCGCGCCGCAGGTCCACCTCGACGCTGCGCTCGGTGAAGCCGAACGGGAAGCGGGTGGAGAAGCGGAACGTGCCGCCGCGATGCGCGCCCCGGCGGGCGAAGTAGACTTCAACGTTCTCCTCGAGCGCCGCGCCCCCGGGGATCACGGGAAAGTAGATTTCGGAGACGAATCCCGAGCCGGGCGATCCCGCCAGGCGGATCGAGAAGGATGGCATCCAGGTCTTGCCGTTTCTGAGCACCAGACGTCCGGTTACCTTGCGCCGCGCCGAGATGTGTTCCGGCGGAAGGAACTCCATCTCCAGGCCGGCCAGGGACAGGCGGCTGACGAAGCCCGAGATCAGCAGCGTCGAGAGCATCACGGCCAGCAGCAGAAACAGCAGGTTGTTCGCCGAGGCGAAGGAGGCCGCGGCCACCAGCAGGATGGCGGCGGTGAACGCCAGCCCGAGCGGCGTCACGCGCTGCTTCATCATCGCATCGAGGCGCGCGCGCAGGGCGCGCATGGACCGCCCCGCGAAACGCCGGGCGGATTCGGCTGGAGACGCCACTTCCCATCAATGGCACAAGCGGCGCCCGTTGTCGAGCGCGTCCCGCGCGGGCAGGCGGCAAAAAGAACAAGCAGGCATGCTTTTGTTCGCTGGTTGGAGTGCCCGGTCCGCTATGATAGAGGTTTAGGGACTGAAAGGAGCCGTATTGTCGCCTGCCTTCTCCGCTCTCCTGCTTCAGGTGAGCATCTGGAACCTGATCCGCGGCGCGGGGCCCGTCCCCATGGTGGTGCTGGGTTGCCTGCTCCTGTTTTCGATCTTCTCGTGGGCCATTATCTTTTCGAAGTGGAACGCCTTCCGGCAGGCGCGCACCGGCAACGTGCGGTTTCTGCGGGCCTTCCGCAAGGCCAACGCGCTCCAGCAGGTGGCGCTGGCCAGCGAGCAGTTCGCCCAGGCGCCGCTGGTGGCGGTCTTCGATTTCGGCTACGAGGAAGTGGAGCGGCAGGTGAAGCGCAACGGCGGACTGCGCAACCTGCCGGCGCTTGAGCGCAGCCTGCAACTCGGCGTGAGCGAGGAACTGGCCAAGCTGGAGCGCAACATGAACTGGCTGGCGACCACCGCGTCGGTGACTCCGTTTATCGGGCTGTTCGGCACCGTGTGGGGCATCATCGACGCGTTTCAGGCGCTGGGCTTGAGCGGCAGCGTGAGCCTGCGCGCGGTGGGGCCGGGCATCGCGCACGCGCTGGTGGCCACCGCGATGGGACTGGCGGCGGCCATTCCGGCGGCAATCTTCTACAACCATTTCGGCCACGTGATCCGCGAGATCGCCGCGCGCATGGACGATTTCTCGCTGGAGTTCCTGAACGCGGCCGAGCGCGGCTTCGAGGGCTGAGGCGATGGCGATTTCGGTGGGCGGGCAGAGCGGGAACGGTGCGCGGCGGCGCGGCGCCATGGGCAGCTTGGCCGAGATGAACGTGGTCCCGCTGGTGGACGTGGTGCTGGTGTTGCTGATCATCTTCATGCTGACCGCGCACGTGATGGAGTTCGGCCTGGAGGTGGACGTCCCCAAAGTCAAGCAGACGCGCGACAGCGTGGAGGAACTTCCGGTGGTCACGATCACCCGCGACGGCGAGTTGTATCTGAACGAGAACACGGTCAACATCAACGAGCTTGCGGCCCAGGTCCGCAAGCGCTTCGGAGAAGCCAAGGGGGTTTACGTGCGGGCCGATAAGGGCACGCCGTGGGATCCCATCGCGCAGGTGATCAGCGAA
>CAKZVG010000080.1 GCA_937921835.1 uncultured Bryobacteraceae bacterium
TGGCGTAGTCCAGGTGCCAGCCCGAGTAGGCGTCGAACATGATCTCGGCGTCCTCGCCGAGCGCTTCGCGCAGGCGCCGCGCCATCGCTACGTTCTTGAGCAGTCCTTCCGCGCCGTCGCCCGGACCGTAGGCCAGGAACCATTTCTGTTGGCGGTAGCCCTGCTTCTTGAGCTCCGCGGCGCGCGCGCCCATCGCTTCCGGTTCGACAGAGTAACCCAGGCAGCTTCCGTAGGCTTCGACCGCGGCCCGTGTCGGCCCGCCGAGCAGACGGTAGACAGGCGCGTTGTAGTAGCGCCCCCGCAGGTCCCACAGCGCGTTGTCGGCCGCGCTGATGCCCATCATGAAGTGCCCGCGCCGCGAATGCCGGTTCAGACGGTGCATCTGGTCCCAGAGCGTTTCCACCGCCAGTGCGTCCTTGCCCTGAAGAAATCCGGCCAACTGCTGGACCACCACCACCGCCGCTTCCCGGTCGATGGGTCCATAGAGCCCCTCCAGTCCCGCGTCGGTCTTGATCTTGAGGTAGAGCGCGGAGACCGGTACGGTGGCTTTTCTGGCGCCGCCTTCCTGGTAGGGGCGCGGCCGGTGCTCGTCATAGACGTGCAGCGGGTTCACCTGGTGCTGCCGGTTCACGCCCGTCACCGCCTCCCGCCGCCCTTCGAGGCGCCACATTTCGACCGCCGCGATCTTCAGCGTGCCTCCGCCCTGCCAGGCGTCAGCGGAAACCGGGCGCGCCAGAGGAGCGGCGCCCGCCAGACTCAGCCAAGTGCGTCGTTTCATCCCGGTGGATTCTACCACGCGCCCGCCGGGGCCGGAGCCATGCCGCGGTGTGGCGCGGGGGTGCGCCTTGCCTCCGGAGCCCTGGTGCTGTAAAGTCATGTTTAAGAATTTTTAAGAATTGCAGGCGCCCGGCGCGCGCTCGCGTTCCGGAGCCGCATCAGGGAGGTCAGGTCCGGTCATGAGGCATCTCAGGATTGCCGTGATGGCGCTGGCGGCCCTCTCCGCCGCGCACGCCCAGGAATCGCGGGCGACGATCGTCGGCCGCGTCGTCGATCCCAGCGGGGCCGTGGTCCTTGGAGCCAAGGTCACCGCCATTTTTCTTGCGCAGAACTCCCGCGTGTCGAGCGTGGTCAACGACCAGGGATACTACGAGCTGTCCTATTTGATTCCTGGCCTCTACCGGATCGAAGTGGAACAGACCGGCTTCAAGAAGGCGGTGCGCGACGGCATCGAACTGCGCGTGGCGGACCGCATTCCGCTCGACTTCACGCTCGACCTCGGCGAAGTCACCGAATCGGTCGTCGTCACCGGCGAAACGCCGCTGCTCGAATCGGTGACGGCCGGCATCGGCCTGGTCATGGACGAGCGCCGGGTCTCGGACCTGCCGATCGTCGGCGGCAACCCCTTCTACCTGGCGCGCCTGAGCGCCGGGGTGATGTCGAGCGGCGGCACCGCCGCGGGCAACCCGATGGACGCCGCCTCGGCGACCGGCATCGTTGTAAACGGCACCCGCGGCGGATCGAGCGAGGTGATGGTCGACGGGGCGCCGAACATGACCAACCGCAACGCTGTCTTTTCCCCGCCCCAGGATCTGGTGCAGGAGTTCAAGATCCACACCGCCACTTACGACGCCTCCATCGGCCACGCCGTAGGCGCCATGACCAACGTCAATATGAAGTCGGGCGGCAACCGGCTTCATGGCACCGCGGACTTCAACGACTCGCGGATCCGCGCCACGCCGTGGTTCACCAACCGCTTCCTGGCCGATCCGAAGACGACGTTGACGCCGCAGGAGCGCGCGGCGGCGATTCCGAGCTGGCTGCATCAGCGCGGCGGCGTGACACTGACCGGCCCGGTCTGGATTCCCAAGCTCTACGACGGCCGCAACCGCACCTTCTTCACCTTCGGCTGGGAAGACCTGACCATCAAGCGCAACCTCTCGTTCACCGGCACGGTGCCGACGCCGGAGCAGCGGCGGGGCGACTTCACCGCTTTGCTGCGGCTCGGGGCGCGCTACCAGATCTACGATCCCTTCACCATCCAGTTGGCGCCCGGCGGGCGCACCAGCCGCCAGCCCTTGCCCGGCAACGTCATCCCGGCGAGCCGCATCGATCCCGTGGCGGCCAAGATCATCAGCTACTATCCGCTGCCCACGCAGCCCGGACTGAATCCGGAGGAACGGAACAACTTTTTCATCACCCAGAAGATCGTTCGCGAGAACTACACCTACACCAGCCGGGTGGACCATACCTTCAGCGAGAAGAACCGCTTTTTCGTGCGCATGTTCAACCAGCAGCATGACAATTACACCGACGCCCTCGGCAACATCACCAACATCACCATCCTGGACCGCACCGCCTGGGGCGCCGTGCTGGACGACGTGCACGTGATCAATCCCGGGCTCCTGCTGAACCTCCGCTACGGCGTCAACTACCAGAGCGATATCAACACCCGCGGCAGCCAGGGCTTCGACCTGCTCTCGCTCGGTCTCCCCGCGCGGCTGGTGGACGAGATCAAGACAAAGCTGGGACCGCAAGGCATCGCGTTCCCCATCATCGCCGTCGACGGCGGAGCCTATACGCAACTGAGCGCCAACGGCGGCACGCGAGCCGCAACCAATTACCACACGGCGATGGCGACCCTGACCCGTATCGCCGGCTCCCATAGCATGAAGACGGGTCTCGAATACCGGCTGATGCGCGAAACCGGATTCAATTACGGAAGCGTGGCGCCGCAATTCACCTTCACGCAAACTTTCACACGGGGGCCGCTCGACAACTCACCAATCGCCCCCATCGGTCAGGGGCTGGCCTCGATGCTGTTCGGGATCCCGACCGGCGGCGTCATCAACAACAACGCCTCCCGCGCCGAGCAGTCCAGCTACTGGGGCCTTTACATTCAAGACGACTGGCGCGTGACCCCGAAGCTGACGGTGAACCTCGGCCTGCGCTGGGAATACGAGCGCCCGATCACGGAGCGCTACAACCGCTCGATCCGCGGCATCGACCTGCAAACCCCAAACCCGATCAGCGCGCAAGCCCTGGCCAACTACGCCGCCAATCCGATTCCGCAGGTGCCCGTTTCGGCCTTCAAGACCCTCGGCGGACTGACCTTCGCCGGGGTGGGCGGACATCCGGCCGGGCTCTGGACGCCGGAGAAGAACAACTTCGCGCCGCGCGCCGGCATCGCCTACCAGTTCACGCCGAAGACCGTGGTCCGGGCCGGTTATGGCATCTTCTATGACGTACTGGGCGTCGACCGCGCCGGCGTGAACCAGGGCGGCTTCAACCAGCCCACCAATCTCATCCCCAGCCTGGACAACGGGCTGACGTTCGTCGCCACTTTGCGCAACCCCTTCCCCAACGGAATCGAGGTCCCCGCCGGCGCCGCGGCCGGCTTGCGGACCTTCCTGGGACGCGGCATCAGCGGCTTCAACAGCAAGCCTCTGAATCCTTACATGCAGCGCTGGTCGCTGTCGGTGCAGCGCGAACTGCCCGCCCGAATCGTGGCCGACGTCGCCTATGTCGGCAATCGAGGCACGCGGCTGGGAGTGGACCGCAACCTCAACCCCGTCCCGAGGGAATATCTGTCGACTTCACCGGTGCGCGATCAGCAGACCCTGGACTTCCTCAGCCGGCTGGTCCGCAACCCGTTCTTCGGGTTGCCGGAGTTCACGGGCAGCGGGTTGAGCGGCGTCAACACCAGCGTGGCGCAGCTTCTACGGCCCTATCCTCACTTCCAGGACATCACCGTCACCTTCCCGGCGGGTTACAGCTATTACCACTCGATGCAGGTCTCGGTCGAGCGCCGCATGTCGAAAGGATTCACCATCCAGTCGGCCTGGACCTGGGCGAAGTTCATGGATGGCGCGGGTTACTTGAACGCTACCGACGACCGGACCGAAAAAGTGATTTCGGACCAGGATTTCACCCATCGCTTCGCCGTCAGCGGAATCTATGAGCTGCCCTTCGGAAGGGGACGGACGTGGTTTTCCTCCATGCCCAAGGCGGCCGACTATGTCTTCGGCGGCTGGCAGTTACAGGCCTGGTACGAAGGCCAGAGCGGGGAGCCGCTGGGCTTCGGCAACGCGATCTTCACCGGAAACCTGGCCGATATTCCGCTGCCCAACAACCGGCGCACCGAGCTCCGCTGGTTCAACGTGGACGCCGGTTTCAACCGCAATAGCGCTGAGCAACTCGTCAACAACATCCGCACGTTCCCGTCCCGCTTCAGCGGCGTCCGCGCCGACGGCATCAACAACCTGAACGTGTCGGCGTTCAAGGTGATCCCGCTGAAAGAGCGGCTAAGGATGGAACTCAGTTTCGAAACTTTCAACACGCTCAACCATGTCCAGTTCGGCCCGCCGAACACGAACCCGGTGAACGCCGCTTTCGGCTCCATCACGTCCGAGAAGGGGCACGGACAACGGCAGGTCACGCTGGGGATCAAGGTAAAATTTTGAGAGGTTTACTAATGAAACAGCCGTTCCTGGCTTCCCTTACCCGGCGTGACTTTGTCGCCTCGGCCTGCGCGGGC
>CAKZVG010000081.1 GCA_937921835.1 uncultured Bryobacteraceae bacterium
GCAGCGTCGCGTCCCCGCCGTCGTCCACCACGAGCTGCGGACCCTTCCCCTCCGGATGACTGAGCGCCATGTAGGTGCACCACCAATAGTCCTCCAGGGTCTCGCCCTTCCAGGCGAACACCGGGATTCCCGCGGCGGCGATAGCGGCGGCGGCGTGGTCCTGGGTCGAAAAGATGTTGCAACTCGCCCAGCGGACGCTGGCCCCAAGTTCGGCGAGCGTTTCGATCAGCACCGCGGTCTGAATCGTCATATGCAGCGATCCGGTCACGCGCACGCCCGCCAGCGGCTTCTCGGCCGCGTATTTGCGCCGGATGGCCATCAAACCGGGCATCTCCTGCTCGGCAATGGTGATTTCCTTGCGGCCCCACTCGGCCAGCGACATATCGGCGACCTTAAAGCCGGCCGCGGTTGGATTCAGCGTCATGACGCCCATCTCACAGTCTCCTATCGACAAATCTAGATACATTGATATAATAACCTGGAAACGCCATGCCGTCAATCCTGCGTTCCCTCCGGCTGCTGGCCGATCCCACGCGCGTGCGCATCCTGCTGGTTCTCGAACGCGAAGAGCTTTCCGTGGCGGAGTTGCAGGAGATCCTGGGGCTGGGGCAGAGCACCATTTCGACGCACCTGGCGCAACTGAAACTGGCAGACCTGGTGGAGGACCGGCGCTCGGGCAAGAACAGCTTCTACCGCTCGAAGCTGCGCGCCGAGCCGGGCGGAGCGGCGCTGGCGGCCGTGCTGGCCGAAAGCGCGGCCGAAATCCCGGCCGCGGCGGTCGACGCCGAGGCGCTGGAACTGGCGCTGGCCAAGCGCAAGGACCGGGTGCGGGCCTACTTCGACGAACTCGCCGGGCGCTTCGGGCGCGAGTACGTGCCAGGGCGCTCCTGGAAGGCGCTGGCCGAGACGCTGCTGAAGCTGATGCCGCCGCTGGTGGTGGCGGACCTGGGCGCGGGGGAGGGAACGCTGGCGCTGCTGCTGGCGCAGCGGGCCGAGCGAGTGATCGCGGTGGACAACGCGGAGAAGATGGTCGAATACGGAGCGTCGGTAGCGCGCGAGCGGGGGGTGACCAACCTGGAGTACCGGCGGGGCGAACTCGAAAAGCTTCCCATCGGCGATGGCGAGGTGGACGTGGCCTTTCTGAGCCAGGCGCTGCACCATGCGCGGCGTCCGGAGCGGGCGGTGGCCGAGGCGCACCGCATCCTGAAGCCCGGCGGCCGGCTGGTGGTGCTGGACCTGGTGAGGCACAATTTCGAGCAGGCTCATGAACTGTACGCCGACCTGTGGCTGGGCTTCACCGAGGTGGAAATCCGCCGCTACTTCAGGGGGGCTGGGTTCCGCCGGATCGAGACCGCCGCGGTGGACCGCGAAGCCGAGCCGCCCCACTTTCAGACGCTCCTGGGAATCGCCGAAAAGTGACTTCCGGCTGGTATAATCATGGGGAACTGGTTCCACAATTCTGGATCGCCCCCTCCGTGGCGCTTATCTGATGTCTAGAAGGGATATGGATCGATGAATTCACTCAGAGTTCCGGAAGCCGCCGCGGCCGCGCCCGCGGAGAAGAACGGGAACGGCTCGGCGCCGCCCAATCCGGTCCGGCTGAGCGTGGTGGAGACGGCCGGCGCGGCCGCCCCGGCGCAGCCTTCCTACCGCGTCTTCAACCGGATCGTCGATTGGATCACGGTCGAGCGGATGCAGTTCATCAACATCACCGAGAGAATCAACGAGATCGTCCGCCGGAGCGGGATCCGGGACGGCCTGGTGCACTTGCAGAGCCTGCACACCACGACGGCGGTGTTTCTGAACGAGTGGCAGGACGCCCTGATCCACGACGCCCGCCTCTTTCTGGAGCGTCTGGCGCCGCGGGAGGACTATTACCGCCACAACGATCCCGAGTACTCCGACTGCGAGCGTAAGAACGCCGACACCCACATGCGGGGGATGATGATGGGACAGACGCTCTGTTTGCAGGTGCGCAACGCCAGCGTTCTGCTGGGCACCTGGCAGAGCATCATCCTGGCCGAGTTCGACGGTCCCCGCAGCCGGTCGCTGTCGGTGCAGGTTTCAGGCGTCTGACCTTCCCCGGGATGCCGCGGCGCTTCACCCTCGATCAGGCCGAAAGACTTCTTGAAAGAGTGCGGCCGTTGCTTGAAGAGGCGTTGAATCTGAAAGCCGAATACGCCTCGGCGGAAGAAGAGCTTCAGGAGTTTGCCCAGCGCGTGACGGTGCTGGGGGGCTCCCGGGTGGACCGCGGGCGGCACCTCGCCTTGCGGGCTCGCCGCGATGGGGCGGCGGCCCGCCTGCGGGAAACCATCGAAGCGGTGCAGAGCACCGGCTGCCTCATCAAGGACCTTGACCTCGGCCTGCTGGATTTCCCGGCGCTCTATCGCGGCCAGGAAGTATACCTTTGCTGGCGGCTCGGCGAGCCGGCTATCGGGTACTGGCACGGGGTGGAGGAAGGCTTCCGCGGGCGAAAGCCGATCGACGACGACTTTCGGCGGAATCACCGGGGCGATCCCCCCCACTGACGGGCGCTACGGTGGCCTCAGCGGATGGGCGAAAAGGGCAGCGGCGAAAGAATGTAGTTGGTGATGTTGGAGACGATTTCGGCGTCGCTCAAGCCCGGCAGGGCGCGCATTTTCTGCCACTCCGGATCGCTTCCGAAGGCGCGCCAAGCCTTCTCGCGCGCCTCCAGGCTCTCGAAGGCCAGCATATAAGTGAGATTGGGCATGTTGCGGCCCACGATGGTTTCCCCGAAAAAAATCGGCAGCATGTTCAGGCGGCGGAAGATGGCCGTTTCGCCGTCGTCGAACATCTTCATCTTGCGTTGCAGCGTAAGCGGGTTGTTGGACTCATAGACCCGCACCTCGAAAACCCGCGAACCCTTCTCAAGCGGCTTAGGCGCCTCGATGCCGGGGAAGCCGTCGAAGCCGCGCAGCAGCGACGCTTCCTGCCGCATGTAGGCCAGCCCGGGCTTGCCGTGCAATTCGGCGAGCGCTTGGGCGTACTGCTTGTCGGCGGCGAGCTTCTGGCCCGCCTGCTCGTAGGCGGCCAGCGACGGAAAGCTCATCAGCGTCACGATGACCGGACCTTCCAGGCCGATGGCGCCGCTGAAGAGCCCGACCGGTCCCACGCCGATGCGCTGGGCGGCGGGGAGGGCGGCGCTCTTCAGGAAGTCGCTGATCCGCGCGCGCTGATTGTCGGCGTTGTTGCGCAGGCGGATGAAACGCAGCTCCAGAATCGACTTCGAGGCCGGAGCGGCGGAGACGGACGAGGCGCCCGCGGCGGCGAGGCCGGAGGCCACGGTAAAAGCTCGGCGGTTCATATATGGATCGACTTTAGCAGAATCGGGGCGGTTAGAATGGATGTTCGCCGCCGGGCCATGGACGAGATTACCGCTTACTACGCGCGCCACAGCGAGGAGGGACGCCTGGAATCGGGCTGCGGGGCGCTGGAATTCGCCCGCACGCAGGAACTGGTGTTGCGCTACCTGCCGCCGCCGCCGGCCACCGTCGTCGACATCGGGGGCGGCACGGGCGCCTACAGCCGCTGGCTGGCGGGGCTCGGGCATCGCGTTCATCTGCTCGATCTGGCGGAGCCTCAGGTGCGCGAAGCGCGCCGCCGCGGCGGACTGCGCTCCTCGATTGTGGGCGACGCGCGAGCGCTTCCCTACGGCGAGATCCAGGCCGACGCGGCGCTTCTGCTGGGGCCGCTCTATCATCTGACGGCGCGCGGGGCCCGTATGCGGGCGCTGGCCGAAGCGCGGCGGATTCTGCGCCCCGGCGGGCTGCTGTTCGCGGCCGCGATTTCGCGCTACGCCTCGCTGCTCGACGCGCTTGCGGCGGGCTGGATCGACGAGCCGGGGTCGCTGGCGATGGTGGAGCGCGACCTGCGCGACGGCCAGCACCGCAACGAGGGCGGCCATCCGCAGGGCTTCACGACGGCCTATTTCCACCGCGCCGGCGAACTGGCCGCCGAGGTGCGCGAGGCCGGGTTTCACTTGATCGCCGTCTCGGCGGTGGAAGGTCCGGGCTGGGTCGCGCGGCAACTCGATCTGCGCTGCCGCGACGAGCGTCTGAAGCATCAATTGCTCGGCCTGCTGCGCCGCGTCGAAGAAGCGCCCGAGCTGATCGGCATGAGCCTGCACTACCTGGCGACCGCCCGGGCCTGATGGCGCGCGCTGCGCGCCATCGGCGAGCGCACGCCGGCGCCGGCGGCAGGATGGCGGCGCGCTATGATTCCCCGATGACGAAGACTGCTTGCGCTTGTATCCTCTTCTCCCTCGCTTGCGCCGCCGCGCAGCGGCAGCCGGCGCAGGCAAGCGGGGAGGTTCCGCATCGCGGCGTCTGCGAAGTGCGTCTGAGCGCCGGCGGGGCCGTGCGCGACCCGTACCTCGGCGTCCGCTTGCAGGTGACCTTCACCGCTCCAGGCGGGGAGCGCATCACGGTGGACGGCTTCCATGACGGCGGCGATGTCTTCAAGGCGCGCGCGTATGCCCGGGAAATCGGGGTGTGGAACTGGCGCGCCAACTCGGACCACCCGGCGCTCGATGGCCGCTCGGGTTCCTTTCGCGCCGTGGCTTCCAACCTAAAAGGAAAGCTGCGGCGGCACCCCGCCGACCCCGCCAGTTCGCTTACGATAACGGGGACTGGTTTCTGCACATCGGCAACACCGGCTACCGCTACGTCGTGGTCACCGAACCGCATTGGCAGGCCTACATCGACCAGGCGGCGGAGATGGGCGCCACCAAGATCCGGACCTGGTTCGCGCAGTCCAGAAGCACCGTGGAGGCGCTGTTCGACGCCGGCCGGACCGGGCTTGCGCTCGCCTACTGGCAGAAGATCGAACGGCGCATCGTTTACGCGCTCAATCGCCACCCGCAGATCGTTCTGCAACTGATTCCTTACGCCGAAGACACGGAGGAGATCAAGCGCTATGCGGCCGGAGATCCGATGGCGCGGCTGGTGGCAAGTTACGCACAGGCGCGCTGGTCGGCCTTCCCAAGCGTGCAGTGGACCATCAGCAACGACCGTGAGATCGTGCGCGGCCAGCCGCTCACCGGGCGCCGGGTCGATTGGGACATGATCGACCGCATGGGCCGGGACATGGCTCTCCGGGAACCGTGGGGCACGCTCATCACCAACCACCAGGCCCGCTTCTCGGGCTACGATTTCGTGGACGCCTCCTGGTCGGACTTCATCACCATCGAGGATCTCGACCAGACCGGAGGCGAGCGCATCCTGGAATACCGGGCGCGGCGCGCGCAACCGGTGGTGCACGACGAGGACCGCTATGAGTTGTACCGCAACCCCGCCAACCGGCGCTATTTCTTCCGGCGGCTGATGTGGGCCTCGCTGCTCTCGGGAGGACACGCCACCTACGGTGGCTTGCGAACCTACGAACCCTACGACGGCTCCGGCTGGCGAGGCGTCTCCGGCTACTATGACGCCAATCGCGCCGGGCGCCTGTACCAGGGCGCGCACGATTTCCTCCACATCCACAAGTTCTTCCGGGATGCGCGCCTGACGCTGGTTGGAATGACGCCCGACGACGCCGCGGCGGGCGGCGATCCAAAGTGCTGGAAGTGCATCCGGGACGGCCAGACGCTGATCGTCTACCTGGCGAACCCGGACGGCGCGCGGCCGGGACAGGACAATCCGGCTGCCGGGAACGCCTGGGTGAAATTGAATCTGCCGGAGGGCGGCTACTCGGTGCGGTGGTTCGATCCGAGAACCGGCGATTGGTTCGACGCACCCGGCGTCGAAGGCGGGCCGCGGAAGTTCGAGGCGCCTTCGCCCTGGGGATCCCTCAGCAGCGAGGATTGGGTGCTGCTGCTGCGCCGGCGGTAGCGGGCCCGAACCGGCCCCGCGGGTTCAGATCGCTTCCAACTCCTCTTCGAGAAGCTGTTTGCGGTAAAGATCGGCGTAGTATCCGCCGCGCGCCAGCAACTCGGCGTGCGTGCCGGCTTCGGCGATGCGGCCCGCTTCGAGCACGAAGATGCGCCCGGCGCCGCGCAGGGTGGAGACGCGGTGTGAAATCAGGATGGTGGTGCGGCCGCGCATCACCTTGGCCAGGCCGTTGAGGATCCGCTCCTCGGTGACCGTGTCGACGCTCGACAGCGCGTCGTCGAGGATCAGGATGCGCGGGTCGCGTAGGATGGCGCGGGCGATGGCGGCGCGTTGCTTCTGGCCGCCCGAGAGCGTGATGCCGCGCTCGCCGACCATGGTCTGGTAGCCCGCCGGGAAGCCCGCGATGTCCCCGGCGAGCCCGGCGATTTCGGCCGCCCGCCGCACTTGCTCCTCGGTGGCGTCTTTCACGCCGAAGGCGATGTTGTCGGCGATGGTGGTGCTGAACAGGAACGTTTCCTGCGGCACGATTCCGATGGCTTCCCGCAATTCGCGCGGATCGAACTCGCGCACGTCGATGCCGTCGAGCAGCACCTGTCCGGCGGTAGGGTCGGCGAGCCGCGGCACGAGGTTCACGAGGCTGGTCTTGCCGCTTCCGGTGTGGCCGACGATGGCCACCACCGCGCCCGCCGGGATCTCCAGGTCGACGCCCCGGAGCGCCTCGAAGGCGCCGAAACGCAGGTGCACGCCCCGCAGCTCGACCCACCCGGCCAGCGGACGGGGGAGCGGCCGCGGCCGCGCGGGCGCCGCGATCGAGGGCTGTTCCTTCAGAATCGCGTTGATGCGTTTGAGCGAAGCGCTTCCGCGCTGCATCAGATTCACCACCCAGCCGAAGGCCACCATGGGCCACACCAGCAGTCCCATGAAGGTGTTGAACATCAGGAACGTTCCGAGCGTGATTTCCCCGCGCAGCAGGCGGTAGCCGCCAGCCCACAGCACCACCAGAAACGTCAGCCCGATGAGGGCTTGCAGCAGCGGCATGAACAGCCCCGAGATCTTCGCCAGGCGGATGTTCTGCGCGATGTAATCCCGGTTCAACTGCTCGAAGCGCTCAAGCTCGGCCTGTTCCTGCGCGTAGGCGCGGATGATGCGCACGCCGGACAGGTTCTCCTGCACCCGGCTGCTGAGGTCGGAAAACATGCTCTGGATGCGCTCGAAGCGCGCGTGGATGGCCCGGCCGAAAAAGAGCACCGCCACGCTCACCAGCGGCGCGGGCGCCAGCGCCATCAGCGTCAGCGGCCAGTCCACCGACAACATGGCGATCACGGCCAGCAGAAACAGCAACGCCGTCTCGGTCCAGTACATGACGCCCGGACCGAGCATCATGCGCACGGCGTTCAGGTCGTTGGTGGCGCGGGCCATGATGTCGCCGGTGCGGAAGCGCGCGTAGAAATCCTGCGACAGCCCGGTGAGACGCGCGAAGAGGTCGTTGCGCAGGTCGTACTCAATGTCGCGCGAGCAGCCGATGAGGATCACGCGCATCCAGTACTGGAAGATGCCCTTGAGCGCCGCCACGGCCACCAGCAGCGCGGCGAACAGCAGCAGTTTGTCGAGCGCAAAGCCCAGGGTGAGGGAATCGACGCCCTCGCGGATCAGCAGCGGCAGAGCGACGGCGCAGGCGTCCTTCACCACCAGCGCGCCCAGCCCGATGGCCAACGCGCGCCGGTAGCGGCGGAAATACGGCCAGACGGCGCCGATTGCCTCGCGCATCACAACCCCAGCCAGGTGGCGAGCGTCTTGGCCGCCTCGAAGAACACGATCTTGCGCGACTCGCGCACCTTCCACCAGGACCCGGCGCGGAAGAACTCGTCGGGAGCCGCCACGCAGCGCATCTCGAGACCAGCAATCACCCGGCGGAAGACGCCGCAAGCCCGGCGGGTGTGATAGTCGCTGGTCACCAGGTTATAGCGGCGGCAGCCCCGGGAGCGCAGCTCGCGCGCGAAGACGGCGGCTTCCTCCTCGGTGGAGAGCGCGCCGTGAGGCACGCTCACGAAGAACGCGGCCGGGTAGCCTCTCTTGACGGCGAAGGCGATCGCCGCTTCGCTCTCGTTCATCCCGTAGTAACCCGACGGCCCGCTGACCAGAGCGACCGGCGCGAATCCCTGGCGCACCAGTTCGGCGCCCTTGAGGATCCGCCGCCCGAAGCGGTCTCCGGCCAGCACCACGACGGCGTCGGCCTGGAAGGGGCTCTCTGCCGCCACCAGCCAGCCGCCAAGCGCCGCCAGCCAGTAGGAGTGGGTGGCGGCGGCGATGAGCGCGAGCAGTAGGGCGGCGCCGAACCAGGCCGGAAACCGGGAACGGCGGGGCGGCAAGCGCTACTTCTCTTCCGGCTTGTTCTTCGGCTCGATGCGGCCGACGGTCTTGAGCTGCTGGTAGAGCCGCTCGACCTCGGCTTCATCTTCCGGCCGCAGGAGCGGCCGGGGAGCGGGCCCGGCCGTGCGGGCGGCGGCCCCTTCTCCCCAGAACTGCCGGTAAGGAACGCCATCGATGAGCGCCTCGCGGGAACCGCGCCGCAGGTGGCGCAGCAGGCTGTTGGCGGAATCGAGGTCGCCCGGATAGACCAGGAGGAAGCGGCTGTTGTCGGCCAAAGTCAGCCGCACGATCAGGGGTGAAACCCAGCCGGTGCGGTCTACCCGCCGGATCTCCTGCCAGGGGATGGCCCGTTTGCCGACGATCAGCTTCTTCTCATGCACTTCAATGGCCGGCAGAGCGGCCAGGCCGAACAGGGCGATCGCGCTGACGGCCAGCAGAGCGGTGGGAATCAGGGCCGGCTCCCAGCGCACTCCCACCCAAGCCGAGAACCCGGCCAGGGCCGTGGCGATCCACGCCGCCCGGAAGTATTGCGCCGAAGGCGAGTAGCGAGTCATGCGCCCTCCCACACTCTTAGCCTAACCTCCGCTTCGAACGGCGTCAATTCGGCTGACGCGTCCTGGACGTGACCGGATTGCCCGTTCTCTTGCCTTTGAGAGAGGCCGCGCGGCAGGCCCAGAGGACCTGCGCGCGCATTCTGCGGCTTGCGCAGCTTGAAATCCGGCGCGGCGTTCCAGTGGAGTTGCCCGTCCCGGCCGGCTCGCAAATTCCCGTCAGGCAGGCGGAGAGCGGCGGCGCGGGCGCACCGGCGGCGCGCCGGGAGACCCAACGCCACGCACTCGCCAGGTGAAGCAAGGGGCTTTCAGGCCGGTGGGCAGCGACGCGCGCAGCCGCCCGCGTTGGCCAGCAGTCTGGAACACCAGGCCCAACACTTTTAGCGCAACGCCGGGAAGATGCGTGAGCCGGAATGCCGGGCGCAGGGACTTGGTTGCCGGCCGGGGTGCCGTGGCGGCTGGCTGCCAAACCGGAAACGGCTCGCGCCGCCCGGGCGATGCTACCATCGGGGGGTATGGTCGAGAACTTCCGGCGCTTCGAGGCGGGTCCGGATCCGTTCGGGCGCACCTGGCGGGTCGAACTGCTGTGGCTTCAGAACGCGATCGCGATCCGGCGGGCCGACGCGGTGGATGTGAAGTTCCGGATCACCTCCGGCGGCGCCGCCGAAGAACGGGTGGTTGCGCTGGCGCATCCGGACCTGCTGCGGCTGAGCCGCAAGCTGGGCCGCGGCCTCACGGATCCGTGGTGCATGCGCCTGGCGGCGACGCACCTCAAACATGTGCTTGAGTCGGGCGAGGATTCGGGCGAGCGGCTGATTACGCCTTCCTACGAAGAACTGGAACGGTACGCGGCCGCGGATACGGCCGCGGTCCCTTCGCGTCCGCCGGCGGCGAACCGCTAGATCTCGAAGACGGCGCCGGTGTCGGCGCTGGTGACGTGCAGCAGGTAGCGCGCCAGCCAGCCGCGCTTGACCTTGGGTTCGAAAGGCGGCAGGGCCGCCAGGCGCGCCCGGATCTCCGCCTCGGGTACCTTTAACTCGATGCGCCGGGCGGTGGCGTCGATGGCGATGCGGTCGCCGTCGCGGACCGCGGCGATGGGGCCGCCCGCCGCGGCTTCGGGCGCGATGTGGCCCACGCACAGCCCGCGCGTGCCGCCGGAGAACCGCCCGTCGGTGATGAGCGCGGCGCGGATGCCCGCCCCGCTGATGGCCGAGGTGGGCGAGAGCATCTCCTGCATGCCCGGTCCGCCGCGCGGGCCTTCGTAGCGGATCACCACCACGTCGCCATCCTTCACCTGGCCGCCGAGAATGCCGGCCAGCGCGTCTTCCTGCGATTCGTAAACCCGCGCCACGCCTTCGTAGCGCATCATGGACGCTTCGACGCCGGCCGTCTTCACAACCGAGCCGTTGGGGGCGAGGTTGCCGGTCAGAATGGCCAGGCCGCCGGTGGGCGAGTAGGCGTTTCCGATCCGCCGGATGATCTCGCCGTCGGGATCGGGCGCGGCCTCGACGGACTCGCGCAGCGTCCCGCACACCGTGCGCACGTCGAGATTGAGCGGCGCGCCCGGCTGGCGAGCGGTTTCCTTCAGGATCGCGCCGATGCCGCCCGCGCGGTGCACGTCCTCGATGTGGACGTCCGGGCGGCTGGGCGACACCTTGCAGATGTTGGGCGTCGCAGCGGAGATGTGGTTCAGGCGGTCCAGACGGTAGGGCACGCCCGCCGAGTGCGCCAGCGCCAGGGCGTGCAGCACGGTGTTGGTGGATCCGCCCATGGCCATGTCGAGCACGAAGGCGTTGTCGAGCGACTGCTCGTTGACGATGTCGAGCGGGCGCACGTTCTCTTCGAGACAGCGCTTCAGGATGCGGGCCGCGCGTTTGACCAATTCCATGCGCTCGGGGTTGAGTTCGGTGCGGGCGCCGCCGTCCACCCAGCGCTCGGCGGGAATGGTGCCGTTGCCCGGCAGCGCCAGTCCGATGGCCTCGGCCAGGCAGTTCATCGAATTGGCGGTGAACATGCCGGAGCAGCTTCCGCAGCCCGGGCAGGCTTTCTCGGCCAGCGCGCGCAGTTCGGCTTCCGTCAGCTTGCCCGCGCTGTGGCGTCCGACGCCCTCGAAAACGGTGATGAGATCGCTGCCGCCGCGCCCGGCAAGCATCGGACCGCCGCTCACGTAAACCGAGGGGATGTTGAGCCGCGCCATGGAATTCAGCATCGCGGGCACGATCTTGTCGCAGTTGCCGATGCCGATCCAGGCGTCGCAGGGATGGGCGCCGACGATGGACTCGATCTGGTCGGCGATCAGCTCGCGCGAGGGCAGCGAGTACTTCATGCCGAAGTGCCCCATGGCGATGCCGTCGCAGATGGCGCCGCCGATGTTGGTGTACCAGACATTGAAGCCGAGCGCTTCCAGTTCGGCGCGCAGCACGGCGCCGATGCGGTCCAGGTGTGCGTGGCCGGGGATTTGCGTGGTGTGGGAGTTGACGATGGTGACGAAGGGCCGGCTGAGCCCGTCGAGCGAGCCGACCACGCCGGCGGCTTTCATCAGCGAAGCGTGCGGAAGCATGTGCGCGCCCTCGCGGAAGACGCGGCTGCCCTTCTGGCGGACATTCTCGATGCCTTGGTTCATAAACGGCCATTGTCGCACCGCGGCGCGCCGCCTGGCGAGGCGGCGGGCGGCACAGGCCAATAACCCGGCCGGGGTGCGCGTTCCGCTGCGCGGCGGGGCGGGTACAATGAGAGATTCATCCCTACATGCTCGAAACCACACTTTCGGAAATGGAGGCGTCGGCGCTGGCCCGCATCGAGGCCGCCGCGGCGCCCGAGGAACTCGAGCCCGTGCGCGTCGAGGTGCTCGGACGCAAGGGCGCGCTGGCGCTCATCAGCAAGGACATGGGCCGGTTGCCGCCCGAGGAGCGGGCGCGCGCCGGCAAGCGTTTGAACGCGGTCAAACAGGCGCTGGAGGCGGCCCTCGAGGCTAAGCGGGCGCGCTTCGAGCAGGCCGCCCTCAACGCGCGCCTGGAAAGCGAATGGCTCGACCTGACGCTGCCCGCGCCAGGACCGCGCACCGGCAGCCTGCATCCGCAGACCCTGGTGCAGAGCGAGATCGAGGACCTGTTCATCTCCATGGGTTTCACGGTGCTCGACGGCCCCGAGGTCGAAACCGAATGGAACAACTTCGACGCGCTCAACATTCCGGCCACGCACCCGGCGCGCGACATGCAGGACACCTTCTGGCTGACCGACGGCAACGTGTTGCGCACGCACACCTCGCCGGTGCAGGTGCGCGGGATGAAGAAGCTTGGCCCGCCGCTGCGCATGATCGCT
>CAKZVG010000082.1 GCA_937921835.1 uncultured Bryobacteraceae bacterium
GCCTTGCCGGCCACGATGGGAATCGGGCTCAGAACCTTCAGCACGGACCGTTTCTTGTCCGTGACCACCTTGGACTCGGCCTGTGGGATGGGCTTGATATCCTCTCCGTCAAGCAGGTAGACGCCGTTTTCCTCGGGTACGCGGTCCACTTCGCGCCGCAGCTCGCGCTCGGCCTTCTCTTCGGCGTCGATCATGACCGCCTCCGCGCGGCGGGACTCCTCGCGGCTGGCGATCTCTCCCTCGGTGCGTTTCAGGTCGACGAGCGAGAGCGGAATCTCCTCCCATTCGCTGCGCTCGACGCTGTAGTAACGCACCCGGTCCTGCTCCACCTTGTACTCGCGCACGACGTGGTAGCTGCCGTCGCTGAGGTAGAGCCGGACGTTGGCGGCCGCCGCGGGCCAGGCCATCACCAGCAGCGCCGCCAGAATCGGACTGAGCAACCGGCGCATCGGGCTACACCCCCTGACTCCATTGTCCCGCAACCCGATTTGTTTAGAATGGGACCATCATGAGACGGTATCTGATTCCTGTTCCGATGCTCGCCCTCTTGCTGTCCTGCGGGGAAGCGCCGAAATCCGCCGGACCGGCCGCGAAGAAGGAAGTAAAGCCCCCGGAGGCGGTGACGGGCCGCTACGCGCTCTACCAGATGTTCGCTCCGGCGAGAACCTGGGCGGCGGACGCGCAGGTGCTCGAACTGAAGAGCATCCAGCTTCCCGAGGTGAAGGCGGAAGCGGGAAAGGCGGGAGCCTGGCAAGCCACGTTCGTTTCGCCCGGCCGCGGCATGGCGCGCTCCTACACGTACTCGGTGATTGAAGCGCCAGGAAATCTGCACAAAGGACCCTTCGCGGGCGCCGAACAGGGCTATACTCCGCGCCCGCAAAACACCCCGTTCCTGATCGCCGCCGTCAAGACGGACTCCGACGAGGTCTATAAAACGGCTCTCAAAAAGGCGGCCGATTATGAGAAGAAGAACCCCGGCCTGCCGATCAACTTCATCCTCGAAAAGACCCCCAGAACCACCAACCCGGCGTGGCGCGTAATCTGGGGAGAATCGGTCAGCCGCAGTAATTTCTCGATCTACATGGACGCCAGCACGGGGGATTATTTACAAACGATGCGATAATGCCGCAAGCAAGCGGCCCGCGGCTAGTCGCGGCGGAACACGCGCTTGATGTCCGGCCAGAACTCGCGCACCAGATTGACGCCGCCGCTGACTCCCAAGCTGATGTTGCCGAGGCGGAAGCCGTCTCCCGCGGCGGTGAAACGGCTGGGATACCAAAGATGAGTGGCGAGCATGGAACCGCCGTAGACCCCCGCGATACGGGCGAAGGCGGGAGTGGGTTTTCCGTTGGCGTTGCGCGCCACAACGGTGGAAACAAGCGCATGGCCGCTGCGGCGGAAGAAGCCCGAGCATTTGCAGGGGTGGTAGCGCGGATCTTCACCCAGCAGCGCGCCGCCCCCGAGTTCGATCGTCTCCTGGAGCGCGAAGCGGCCATAGCGCGAAGCCGCGCGGCGCCCGAAACCGGCCATTCCCTGCTCCCACTCCGGCGGATCGTTGTCGGCGTGATCCATCGCGGCGACGAATCCGGTGCGGAGGGCCGCACCCGGCCCGAACGTGTCGCGGACGTACCAATTCCAACGGTCCGTCATCGACGGCGGCTGGTAGGGCGTTTGGGGCGCCAGCGACCGGGAATCCCCCGCCAGCGCCGGGAACAACACAACGACTGCCATGCAAAGCCACAGGATAAGTCGCACGGCTAGTAAGATGCCCGGCGGGGCGGGCGGGCGCAAAAAGAAAGCGGCGGCGCCAGGCGCGCCGCTCCCCCCTTGAAGTGTTAGAGACGGCTGCGCTACGCGCCGGCGGCGAGCGCCTTTACCGCCGCCAGCGCCGCATCGTAATCCGGATGGTCGGCAACTTCCTTGACGTACTCGGCGTGCCGGATCACGCCGTCCTTGTCCAGGACGAAAATGGCGCGGCTCTCGATGCGCAGTTCCTTGATCAGGGTGCCGTAGTTCTCGCCGAAGGAACCCGACCGGTGGTCGGAGAGCATTTTCACGTTGTCCAGCCCGAATTGCCCGCAGAAGCGCTTCTGCGCGAAGGGCAGGTCCATGCTGATGGTGTAAATGTCGACGTCCGGCAGGCCGGCCGCGGCTTCGTTGAAACGCTTGGTCTGGGCGTCGCAGACCGGCGTGTCGAGCGACGGCACGACGCTGAAGATCCGCACCTTGCCGGCCGTCTGGGCCAGCGTCACCGGTTGCAGCGCCGTATCCACGACGGTGAAATCCGGCGCCTTGTCGCCGGGCTTGAGTTCCGGACCAATTAGAGTCAAGGGGTTTCCTTTGAGAGTGGTGGCACCCGGGCGTTCCATGATTCCTCCAGAGAATAAGTAAGTGGGACTGCTGTTATTGTAGCAGTTCGGCGAGCCTGGCCGGCTCGCTTACCGGTAACTGGCACGCGAAGTCGCGGCAGACGTATGCCGCGGCGGCGCCGGCGGCGGGCACCATGTCGCGGACCGGCGGATTCCACGCCGCCAGCCGCTCACGTGAATCCTCGCACGCCAGCAGCAGAACCGCGCCCGGCAGGTAGCGGGCGTTGACGATGTTGAGCAGCGCGGCGGTGTCCTCCGCCTGGCGCTCCCCGGCGATCACGATCTGACGGGGCGGGGCCAGAAAATCGCCGAGCGCCGAGAGCAGGTGAGGAACGGCCAGCGGCGCATCGCGCAGCGGGCCGGCGAAGGCGCGCAGCGCGCGCCCGGCGCGTTCCCGCAGTTCCGGCGAGCCGGTGATTTGAGCCAGCCGCAGCAGGTTCATCACCGCGACGGAGTTGCCGGAAGGTTCGGCCCCGTCGTATTCGTCCTTGATGCGCAGCAGCAGGTCGGGTTTCCCGGCGGCGGTCGAAAAGAAGCCGCCGTGATCGGGGTCCTCGAACAGCTCGATCATGCGCTCGGTAAGACGCCGCGCGGCGTCGATAAGGGCGGGGTCGAAGCCGGCCTCGTAGAGATCAAGCAGAGCTTGCGCCATGAATGCGTAGTCATCCAGGAAGGCCGGGATGGCGGCATCGCCATCCCGCAAGCGGCGCAACAGGCCGCCCGCGGAGTCGGTCATCCGGGTGAGGACAAACCGGGCCGCGCGCCGCGCCGCATCGAGATAGCGGGGATCGCCCAGCACCCGCGTCCCCTTGGCGAAGGCCGAAATCATGAGGCCGTTCCAAGCGGCGAGAATCTTGTCGTCCAGGTGCGGCCGCGGCCGTTTCTCCCGCGCCTCGAGCAACCGCTGCGCGGCGGCTTCGAGGGCCGCGCCCATCTCCTCCGGGGGCACGCCGAAACGCGCCGCCGTCTCCTCGATGGTGTGGCTGGCGAACAGGATGTTCTTACCCTCGAACTCGCCGTGCGGATCGTTGCGGACGTTGCCGCCGTCGGCGGCGCCGTAGCGCCAGGCGAACCACTCCGCGACGGGGCGGCCGAGATGCTCTTCGATTTCGGCGCGGGTCCACAGGAAGAACGCGCCTTCGCCCTTCCGCGAGGGGTCCTCGGGAAGCGGGCTGTCGGCGTCTTCGGCCGAATAGAACGCGCCCTCCGGGTGTGTCATGTCCCGCAAAACGTATTCGAAGATGCCGCGCGCCACACGCGCCAGCGCCTCCTCGCCCGAGACCAGGAAGCCCTCAAGGTACGCCACGGCAAGCTGCGCCTGGTCATAGAGCATCTTCTCGAAGTGCGGCACGAACCAGCGCTCGTCCACCGAGTAGCGGTGAAAGCCGCCGCCAAGTTGATCGTGAATCCCGCCGGCCGCCATGGCGCGCAGGGTCTCAAGCGCCATGTCCCGCGCCTCGCGTTCGCCGCGCCAGGCGTAGTAGCGAAGCAGGAAACCCAGCACGACCGGACGCGGGAACTTGGGGGCGCCGCCAAATCCGCCATAGCGGGAATCGAAGCTGCGCCGGAAGGCGCTGTAGCCGTGTTCGAGCAGCGAAGCGGCGCTCGCGATCATCGCCAGCGATGGCAATGGTTTCGGGTGTGGGGCAAGTCTGTAGATGTAACTCTTCGTCGAATTCCACGCTCAGCTCCATTGGGAGGTTCTTCTCCAGCCAGGTGTAGCAGGTATTGCGCACGATCTGCAGCA
>CAKZVG010000083.1 GCA_937921835.1 uncultured Bryobacteraceae bacterium
GCAGGCGTTGCGCGCCCTCGGGCGTGATGTAGCGGGAACGTGCGGGATGCGGCAGTCGCTGTCGGCCCATGGGTGCGTGCGTTCCGGCTGGCGTCGTCTGCTGACTATGGTAACGCGAGGCCGGCGTTCGCGCTCCGGTGCGCCGAGGAACGCCCGCCGTCCCACCGCAACGCCACCGCATACTTGGCGCGCGAGCTGCCTCTGCGCACGACATAGCGAAACGTCGCGCCCTCCCCGATTCGCTGTGCACGAGCGCCTCCCCGGTCAAGCGGGCACGACGCCGGGGCATCTGTCATCGATCCGGGGTCGGTGCTGGGCACCTCCCGCACTTCGCCCGGCCACGTGGCCTTGACGGCGCGACGGGCCTCTACCCCTGGAGGCGGGTAGTGGCGGCCGGAGGGTCGACCGTGCAGTCTGGATTGGCCCTGGCCCTTGTGGCGAGCGGCCCGCGCAATGTCCCGGCTACAGGGAGTCGTACAGACGGCGAATCTCCGCAAGCGCCTCGGGCAGATGGTCGAAACGGTGGCTGCCGTCCGGATAGATCACAGTGGTGCCGCAACCGCGGTAGAAATCCTCGGCGATGCGGTAGTCGATCACCTCGTCCGCGGCATCCAACAACACCAGGGTCGGCACGCGCGGATTGCAACGCTCCAGGCGGTAGCGCGCCAAGGACCGAAGATCTTCGGGCGTCAACTCATGCTTTTCGCCGGCGACGTACCGGGACGTACCCGTGCCGCCAGAGGCAGGACGCCGCGAGCGGTGCGCCTCGTTACGCCGCGGGCCGCAGTAGCGCAGCAGCGATTCGTCCGGCCGTAAGGCCGGATTGATCAGCACCAGACCGGCCCCGAACTGCGGCGCGAGATACTGGGCCCAGAAACCGCCGAGCGAGCTGCCAATGAGCAGCAGGCGCGGGTCGCCGGGATGGGCGGTGCGCGCCTGCGCGATGAACTGGCGCAATGCCGCGGGTGCCACGGTCCCCTTGTGCGCGGCGTAGGTAGGTGACAGGACCGTGATGTCGGGCAGGTGTTCGCGCAACCAGGTCGCCTTGGCGGAGAGGCCGGAGCTGTTCCATCCGTGCAGGTAGATGACCACAACAGCTAGAACCCGAACTCGTCCTTCTTCTTGCCGCCCTTCTTCTGTTTGCGCACGGCGTGCTCCACGGCCGGTACCGACAGGATGTAGGTCGCGAGCGCCTCGCGATCGGCGGCCGTGAGGTACTTCAACCCGTGGTCGATGAACTCCGCCATCAGGCCGCCGGCGAAATCGCCATCCGGCGTCATACCGGTGTCGAGATACTGCACGAGATCCGACCGGCTCCAGCGCCCGATGCCCGTCTTGCGGTCGGGCGTGATGTTCGGCACCACACCATCGTCCGGTCCTTCGGTAGTACCGGCGAGATAGTAGGCGCGACGCGGAGCGCCGAGCACGTTGCGCGGGGTGTGGCACTCGCTGCAATGCGCGGCGGCGCGCGCCAGATAGGCACCGCGATTCCAGGCCGCGTTCTTCGCGGGATCGGGCGCATAGCGCCCTTCCCGGAAGAACAGCCACTTCCACACGATCAGGGCCGGACGAAACCGCAGGTACCACGGCAACACGTGCGGCTTGTTGGGCTGCGCCACGGGCGGCTGCGCGAACAGATAGGCCTTGAGCGCGCGCACGTCCTCGTCGCTGAGCAGGGTGTAGGCGGTATAAGGAAACGCCGGATAATAATGCGCGCCGGTCGGGCTCACGCCGGCGCGCAAGGCGCGGGCAAAATCCGCCTCGCTCCAGCGACCGATACCGTGGTTCGGATCTGGCGTGATGTTGGGGGCATAAAAAGTACCGAGCGATGTCACCAGCGCACGCCCGCCGGCCAGCCGGGGCCCCTGGTTGTCGCGATCCGTGTGGCAGTTCTCACAGCCGGCAAGACGATAGATATACTCGCCGCGCCTGAGCAAATCATCCTGCGCGCCGCTGCCGCTGGCCCACGCGAAGAAAAAGGCCGCCGCAGCCAACCGCCACGGTGCGATGGCGCGCGAACGCCTCGGCACGCGCCTGCGCAACGGCGGTTACTTCTCTTCCTTGCGGAAATCCTTGTGGCAGGCCTTGCAGGCCTCGCCCAGGTCCTTGAACGCCGCCCCCGCCGCCTTCGGATCGTTGCCGGCAGCGGCCTTGGCAAAGGCCTCGGCCTTGGCCCGTGCATTGCTCGCCGCCTTCTCGAAATCGGCGCGCTTCTTCCACACCGATTCGAGCGCGTTGGTATCGCCGAAATCCGAATCCTTGGGGAACAGGCCGGGGATGTCCTTGGTCATGGCGGCGATGGCCTTGGCGTGTTCCGACAGGTGCGCCTTGTATCCGACTTTGCCAGAAATGATGGCGGCCGACGCGCTGGTATGGCCGCCGATCGATTTCATGACGTTCTGGCGGTACTTGATGATGTCCTCCGGCTGACCCTCTGCGGTTGCGGCGTAGGGCACCGCCGTGAACCATGCGGCCAGACCCCAGGGCAGAATTCTGCGGACGGCTGTTGCCTGCATTGCGTTCTCCTTGAGTGTGTTGACATGGGTGTGACGAAGTTCCGCGCCATGGCAAGCATCGGGCGCTTGCCGCTCGTGTAATCCCGGTGCGCATCCTTCCATCACGCCGATCGAGCGGCCACCATCCTGCCACCGCCGGCAGCACAGGGCAACGGCGCAACCCACCCCGGTTGACATCCGATCGTGCGCGCCCCGCCGCACCGGCACGTACCCCCAGTCGGTTCACGGTTTTTCTGTCGGCGCGAGCGCGCGCAGAATCTCGCGCGCGTGGCGCAACGGCAGGGAATAGTGGCCTTCGCCCGGTAAGATGTGCGGGTGGCAGCACGGCAGCGCGGCGGCAAGCCGATGCGCGACGGCTGGTGGCACGACCCGGTCCTGTCCGCCATGCCACAACTGCACCGGCACATCCACCCGCGATAAGTCGAATCCCCACGGATTCGCGTAGATCGAGAATTCTTCGACCCACGCCTGTGCGCCCTGTCGGGTGGCCTCGCCAAAGGACTCGAGCAGCGCGTGCCGGACCGTCGCATCGCCGAGCGCCGTCTGATCGGCCGCTGACAGCTGCCGTGCAAAGAAAGCGAGGAGCACGGGCGCCGCCCAGCGCAGCCCCGTGACAAGCGCCCCGAAGAACGAGCGCGCGAGCACCGGTGAGTGCCGCACGAGGTTACGTGCCAGGCGGGCGTGCCAAGGCATACACTGGGCGAGCGGCGGCTCGTCGATCGGTCCGAGGCCACCCACGAGCGTGACGCCGTCAAGGCTTTGCGCATGGGCCACGGCACAGGCAAGCGCATACGGCGCTCCGCCCGATACGCCGAGCACCCGATAACGCTCGATGGCGAGATCGCGCAGCAAAGCGGCCACGTCCGCCGGCCAATCGATGAGGCGCCGTCCGGG
>CAKZVG010000084.1 GCA_937921835.1 uncultured Bryobacteraceae bacterium
GCGCAGCCTGTTCGCGCTGGACAGCCCCCGGGCGGCCTGAACGCGGCCGGTTGTGTTTACCGCGCCGCGCGGATTACAGTGAGCGGATGGACACTGCTCCGTCGTTACCCCGGCTCAAGGATCCTTACGCGCTCGAGCCCGAGGACATCGAGGAGCCGCCCCGTACCTTCTGGTCCATCTTGCGGCGCATCGGTCCGGGAATGATCCTGGCCGCATCGATTGTCGGCTCCGGAGAACTCATCGCCACCACCACCCTGGGCGCCGAAGTCGGCTATGTGGCGCTCTGGGTCATCATCCTGAGCTGTTTCATCAAGCCGGCGGTGCAGGCTGAGTTCGGCCGCTACAGCATCGCCACCGGACAGACCGGACTGGCCGGACTGAACCAGGTGCCGGGGCCCCGCCTTGGAGTGAACTGGGTGGTCTGGCTGTGGCCCTGCATGATCCTGATGACGCGCTTTCAGATCGGCGCGATGTTCGGCGGCGTGGCGCAGGTGATGAACCAGTTGATCCCGGGCGTGCCGGTGGTGGTGTGGGTGCTGATTCTGCTCGCCATCACCTTGGCCGTGCTGCTGGGCGGAGGCTATGAGCGCATCGAGTTCCTGGCCATGGTGAAAGTCGGCCTGTTCACCATGTTGACCTTTCTTTGCGCGCTTTTGCTGATGCAGAAGCCCGAGTACTTTTCCTGGCGGCAACTGGGCGAGGGACTGAAGTTCCAGCTTCCGGCGGGGGGTCTGGCCACCGCCATCGCCGTTTTCGGCATCACCGGCGTGGGCGCATCCGAGCTTTTCATGTACCCGTACTGGTGCGTCGAGAAAGGCTACGCCCGCTTCGCCGGCAAGCGCGACGCCTCCGAAGCCTGGCGGCGCCGCGCCCACGGGTGGATGCGCGTCATGCACGTCGATATCCTGTCGTCGATGGTCATTTACACCGTCGCCACGGCGGCGTTCTACCTGCTCGGCGCGGGAATCCTGCACGGACAGGGCCTGGTGCCGGCGGCCACCGACATGATCCCGGTCCTCTCGAAGATGTACACCGACACGCTGGGCGGCTGGTCGCTCTGGCTGTTCTACGCCGGGGCGATCGCGACGCTCTACGGCACCATCTTCGCCGCCACCGCCGCCGAATCGCGCATCGCCGCCGACCTGGTCCGGCTGCTCGGTGGCTTCGAAGCCCACGATTACCCCGCGCGGCTGCGCTACCGCCGCATCTTCGTCTGCGTGTTGACCATTGTTCCCGCGCTGATGTTCCTGCTGGTGCAATCCCCGGTATGGATGGTAAAGGCGGGCGGGGTGGCGCAGGCTTCCACCCTACCCGTACTGGCGGCCGCGGCGCTCTTCCTGCGCCACCGGCGCCTGCCCCGCGAGGCCGCGACCGGTTTTTGGCTCACGGCGGCGCTTTGGATCGCCTGTGCGGTGATCTGTGCGGTGATGATGTACTACTTCGTGCTTCTGCTGTAACCGTGAAGATGAAGCTTTCGTCACAAAGATTAGGAAATTAGAGTAATCTGTTAATTGAGGCTGTGCGGAGCTGCCACGCGAACCGCGCGGCCGGGCCGGCGAGCATCTTCCTCCGAGTGCTTGCCGGCTTTTTTTTCGGCATCACCTGGGGAGTCAGTGGAAATACAGAATATCCGGACGGATCCCGCCCTCGGCTTCGGCGCAGGGACCGCATTCCATCCGGTAATCCGGCCGCAACTGGCGGATTAGAGATGGGATCACCAGCGGGTGGTCCGGGGCGTGGTAAGCCGAGATCGTCAGCCGTGGCTTGAACCTGGCAATGACCTCGCGAGCGCCCCGCAGCGCGTTCGGCTCGGCGCCTTCGATGTCCATCTTGATCAGGTCGACGCGCTCCAGCTTCAGCTCGGCCGCCAGCTTGTCGATGGTGGTCAAGGGCGCCTGGTGGACGCTCCTGGCGCCGGGACGTTGAATCAGAAAGCTGTCGGCAGCCGAATTCTCCGGATCGATGTGCAAGGTGAGGACGTCGTCCTTGTCCCAGACTCCCTTGGGATAGACGATCACCCGCCCGGCGGCGGCTTCGGAGGCGAAGTTCCGCCGCAGGCACTCGATGTTTTCGGGCGCGGGTTCGATCGCCACCACCAGCCGGGCGCCGGCGTTCAGGGCGTCGCGCGTATAGACGCCGACGTTGGCGCCGCAATCCAGCACCACGTCGTCCGGCCGCACCGCCGTGGGTCCCGTGCCATAGATCTGGCGCTCCTGCTCAGCGAGATTGTAGGGAAGCACGAAGTGGCTGCCCCGAGGCATCCAGAAACGCCCCCGTGGGGTGTCAAAAAGCTGGTAGTGGGAGTCGGAGGCGATCTCCCTGGTCGCGGCCAGGATGCGGTCTTTCGCGGCGATCTGCTGCCGGAGGTTGTCCGCGCTGCGCACCGCATTGCTCCATGGGCAATGCGGGCTCCGTCCCGCCAGCACCCACACCGCCAGGCGGAACGGCGGATATTGAGAATACAGCACGGCGCCGAGAGCCACAAAGGCTGCGCCGGCCAGCACCAGACGGAACCACTTCACACCTCGACTATAGCAGCCGCGGAACCGGCCGGCGTTCGCGCCGCTCTCAGCGCACTGTGCCTGTTACCTGCCAGTCCTGCTAGAATGTCACTTCGCCTAAACACTCGGGAGGCTTGCCGGTGAGCGTTCTCGCCATGATCATCCGATTCTTCAGCTTCGT
>CAKZVG010000085.1 GCA_937921835.1 uncultured Bryobacteraceae bacterium
CCACCAGCCGCTGCTGTTCGACAACCTGTCCCTGGGAAGCCTGGGTGGTTTCGATCAGTGCAACCTGCTCGGCCACTTCGATGCGCTGCTCGAGTTCGCCGACGGTAAGCGAGATATCGAGCCGCACGGCCGATTGCGTCTCGATGACGATCCCCGGTTTTTCCGCGCGGCGGAACCCGGGCGCGGTGGCCTCCAGACGATAGCGGGAAGGAGTGAGGTAGTTGAAGGCGTACTCCCCGGCGTCGTTGGTGATGGTGGTGCGGGTCAGACCGGTCAACTCGTCGGCGAGCTGCACGTGGGCGGCCGGCACCGGCGACTGACTGGCGTCGGAGATCCGGCCGCGGAGGGATCCTTGATAGGACTGCGGGAAGGCTGCCGCCGCAAGCAGCCCAAAGGATGCCAAGCGCGCCAACAGGGGAAAAATTCGCATGCTCCAGAGGTACCAGCCAAAGGTTAACGGTGTATGGCGAGCGCATTGCAGCCGGTTGAAACCAGCCTGGATTGAGAGTGCCGGCGCGAAGCACCGCCTCCGGCGTGCGCCACAACGGTGAGCCGAGGCGCTTTCCGCGGCCGTCCTTCAGGAGTCAGCGCGGCCAAACAAACGCTTCGGAATGGGCGTCCGGGGTTGTCGCGCGCCGGTCCCCCATGGCGAGCAGCGCCCGGCGCACGTCAGGATGCGCGTGCAGAAGCCGGAGATAGCGCCACTCGGACGCGCCGAGTTTGGCCCGGCAGATGTCACGGAGGCCATCTTTTTCGGCTGGCCCCCAGTCTCCCACATCCGGGATGGCGGCGATGAGAGCCTCCCAATCGGGGCTCGCCTGGCCGGGCTTCAGACCCGCCGCGCGCCGTCCCTCGCGCCGCATCCGCTGCACGTCTCCCTGGTAGCGCTCGCGCAGGGTCCGCACGGTGTACAGGCCGATCCGGCGGGCCTCGAAGTGGTCCCATTCGCCCGGGATGGCGGATGGCAACTCGAATACCATGGGCCGGGCGGCGAGTTTCCGCAGCAGGGCGGGCGGAGTCCGGCGGGCGGCGGACTCGAGGCGCGACTCTTCCCGCCGGGTGAGGTCCCGTAGGCCCGGGTCAACGGAGTGAAACCCCAGCTTGCGGTAAAACCAGAAGGCGCCGGAGGCGATCGCTTCCGGGTTGCCGTGCCCGATCTGGTAGGGATCGAGCGCCAGGACCTCGCTACCGCCCAACTGGTGGAACAGGCGGAAGAGGCGGGCATAGAGCCAGGCGGTTTCGCCTTCGCGGAACGTGTAGTAGAGATTGAAGCCCGCCTCGAGGCGGTTGGCGAGAGAAAGCCCCTCGAAGTAGCCGATGGGGACTCCGTTCTTCCAGATGGCCACGGCCTGATAGGCGCGCAGGGGCAGGCGCCGGGCCGGCGGAACTCCCCAGACGTAGAACACGACGCCGCGGCCGGCATCGAGGGCGAGCACGTCACGCGGGTCGCCGTACGTGAAGCCGTAGAGTTCGCGGTAGCGCGCCGCGGAGGTGTCGCAAGCCAGGCCGATCAGACGTTCGCCTTCGGCTCGCGGCAGCCGGCGGAGGGGGAGCGGCGGCTGGTCCGGGATGGCTTCGAGAGCGACGTCACGGCGCGCGATGAGGGCCTGGCGGTGGTAGAACAGCCTGCGGACCGGGAGGCGCATCCGGGTCCGGGTGGCCTCGCAGGCGCCGAGTTCCCAGCGCAGGGGCATCTCCAGCGCGTCGGAGCTGTCCAGGCGCTGGAGGAGCCAGGGTAAACCACCCGCGGCTTCGAGCCAGTCGCGATAGGGAACGGTGGCCTCGACGCTCGAGTCGTCGCTCATCAGGGGCAGGAGTCCGGGCAACTCGATCCCCAGCCGCTCGGGGTGGTCCCAGGCCTCCCAGCAGATGCGGATCCGCCCGGGGTGCCGCCGGAGGAGGAGGCGGGCGGTCTCCCGGCTGAATACCGCGGTCAGGCCGGTTCCGGCGATGCCGGACACTTCTGGTTCCTCGAGGGTTTCGGCATCGGCGACGCGGGCTACGCGGCGCGCGAAGGCTCGCAGTTCGGATTCGGCCAGGCGCGCTACCAGGGCGCTGGGGGGGTAGGCGCGGAAATACAGCAGCGCTTCATGGTAGCGGAGGAGCGAGGCGGCATCGGGGAAGCGCCGGCGGCGGAGGGTTTCGATCAACCCGGCAACCCGAGGTGCGTTTCCGGCGCCGAAGGCCCGTTTGAGCGCCTCCAGCCGGGTGAGCAGTTGGTTGAGGCTCATGGGTGCCGGCAAGCTCCTTTCAGCCCTGTCCGAGCCAGGCGAAACGCGCCAGGAAGAGCAGCGTAAGCAGATACACCAGCCAGTTGATCGCGCGCCATTCTCCGCGCAGCAGGCGCACCAGGGTGTAGGAGGTAAAGCCGAAGGCGAGGCCGTTAGCGATGCTGAAGGTGAGCGGAATGCTGGTGATGGTGAGGAAGGCGGGGATCGCGAGCGCGGGGTTTTTCCAGTCGATTTCGGCGGCGTGCGAGATCATCAGCGCGCCGACGACGATCAGCGCCGGCGAGGTGGCCGCGGCGGGGATGGCTCCCAGCACCGGAGCCAGAAAGACCGCCGCGCCGAACAGGATTCCGGTGACGATGGCCGGAATTCCGGTGCGTCCGCCCGCCACGACGCCGGCCGCGCTCTCGATGTAGCTGACCACCGTGGAGGTGCCGGCCAGCGCACCGGCGACCGTGGCGGCGGCGTCGGAGTACAGCACGCGATTGAGACGCGGGATCCGGTGGGCGCGGTCGAACAGGGCGGCCTTCTTGCCGACCGCGACCAGCGTCCCGATGTTGTCGAACAGGTCGACGAAGAGGAATACGAAGACGATCTCGAGCAGGCCGATGTGGAGCGCGCCGGCGATGTCGAGGCGGAAGGCGGTGGCCGAGATCTCGCCGAATCCATAGAGCCGCGGGCTGAGCTGGACGAGACCGACGGCCGCGCCCACACCGGCGGTGACCAGGACCCCGATCAGCATCGCCGCCCGCACGCCGCGCGCCATCAGGCCCGAGATCAACAGCAGGCCGAACAGCGAGAGCAGCGTGTTGGGGTCGCGCAGATTGCCCATGGTCACCATGGTGGCCGCGCTGGGCGCGACGATCCCGGCGCCGCGGAATCCGATCAGGGCGATGAACAGGCCAATCCCCACCGCCACGGCGGCGTAGAGTTCGTGCGGGATGGCGGAGACGATCAACTGCCGGATGCCGGCGGCGGTGAGCAGGAAAAACGCGACACCGGACAGGAAGACCGCGCCCAGGGCGGTTTCCCAAGGTACGCCCATGCCCTTGACCACGGTATAGGTGAAGTAGGCGTTGAGGCCCATGCCGGGCGCGAGCGCGATGGGGTAGCGCGCCAGGATGCCCATGGCCAGGCTGCCGATGGCGGCGGAAAGGCAAGTGGCCGCCGTCACCGCGCGCACCGGCATGCCGGCATCGGCCAGAATGGCGGGATTCACGAAGACGATATAGGCCATGGTGATGAAGGTCGTGAAGCCTGCCAGGATTTCGGTGCGCCAGCGGGCGCCAAGGGCGTCGAACTCGAAGTAGCGCTCGACGAACGTGCGGAGGCGAGTCATAAGGTGGGAGTGCGGGCGGCGCTCCCGCGCGCGCCCGCTTCGATCAGACCCGGGAGAAGGAGGCCGCCGGCGGCTAGACGTCGCAGATGCGGATCATCTCTTCGAGAGATTTGATGGGATCGCGCAGCGGCGTGTACTCGTGCGAGACGTAGCCCTGGTAGTTCAGCCCGGCGATGGCCAGCATGATGCCGCGGTAGTTGAGTTCCTGGCTGTCGAGGTCGAACTCGTGGCGGCCCGGATTGCCCGCGGTATGAAAGTGGCCGATCCACTGGATGTTGTCGCGGATGGTGCGGATGATGTCGCCTTCCATGATCTGCATGTGGTAGATGTCGTAGAGCAGCTTCACGCGCGGCGAGTTGACGCGCTTGCAGACCTCGACGCCCCACTTGGTGTTGTCGCACATGTAGTCGGGATGGTTCACCTTGCTGTTGAGCAGTTCCATGCACAGGGTGACGCCTTTGTCCTCGGCGTATTTCTTGATCTCGTTGAGGAAGAGGACGGCGTTATCGGCCCCTTCGGCATCCGACATGCCTCGCCGCTCGCCCGACATGACGATGACGTTGGGCGCGCCGGCGGCCGCGGCGGCGTCGATGGCCTGCCGCATGCGCTCGCCGATGCCGGCGTGAAACTCCTTGCGGTTGATGCCGTCGCGAATGCTGGCGCCGCCCGGGACCATGGTGGGGATGAGGCCGTGCTTTTTGAGGGTCGGGAAGTCGTCCGGTCCGACCAGGTCGATGCCCTTCATACCCAGACGCGCGGCGTGCGCGCACATCTCGTCGAGGGACATCTTCTGGCCTTTGCTGCTGAAGACGCCGCGGCAGACGGCCTGCTTGATGCGTCCTTTCAGGGGGGCGGCCTTGAGGGTGGCGCGCGTGGCGGCTCCGCTGGCGGCGATGGCGGGTAGGAACGTTCTTCGGGTCATGGTTCCTATCCTACACAAACCGGGGCGGGCTGTTTCGCGGACCGTTCGTGTAAGTTGGGAAGGTGGACTTCGAGATCAATGCGATCGAGGCGCGGGTGCTCGGCTCGCTGGTTGAAAAGGACCTGGCGACGCCGGAGTACTACCCGCTTTCGCTGAACGCCTTGGTGAACGCCTGCAACCAGAAGAACAACCGCGAGCCGGTGATGTCGCTCGATGAGACGGCAGTGGAGGAAGCGCTGGAGAGCCTGCGCGCCAAAGGGCTGACGGCGCGCATCAGCGGGCCGGGACTGAGGGTGGAGAAGTATGGCCACCGCCTGTCGGAACGGTTCAACTTCGACCGGCGCGAGCTGGCCGTGCTGTGCCTGCTGCTGTTGCGCGGCCCGCAGACGTTGGGCGAACTGCGGGGCCGGAGCGAGCGGATGTACTCCTTCGACGGACTGGAAGCAGTGGAATCCACGCTGCGGCGGCTGGCGGAGCGCGAAGATGGCCCCTGGGTGGCGAAGCTTCCGCACGCGCCGGGCACCAAGGAACCGCGGCATGCGCACCTGCTCTCAGGAGCGGTGGAACGCGGGGAGACGGCCGCGGCGGCAGTCCCGGCGCCGGCGTCTCCGGCGGGCGGGCGTCTGGAACGGCTGGAGGCGGAGGTCGCCGAACTGCGCGAGGCGGTACGCGGCCTGGGCGAGCAGTTGGCCGCCTTCCGGAGGCAGTTCGAGTGATGCGCGCCGGGAGCGCGGGCCGGGGTCGAGATCTGGAAGTGGCTAATGGCCCTGGGTTTGCGGCTTCTTTTCGGGTTCGGCGGCCACGCCCCGCTCGCTGAGGATCACGATGTCGACGCGCCGGTTGCGGGAACGGCCTTCGACGCTGTCGTTGTTCTCGACGGGTACGGTGTCGGCGTAGCCGGCCACCGAAAGGCGCCCGGCAGGCACGCCGTACTTGGAGCTGAGGAGTTCGAGCATGGCGATGCTGCGCGCCGAGGAGAGTTCCCAGTTGCTGCGGAAGCGGGAGTTGCGGATGGGCAGCGGGTCGGTGTGGCCTTCCAGACGCACCGGGTTGGGAAGTTTGCGGATGGCGGAAGCCACCTTTTCGATGCTGCCGTGGCGGGAGGGGTCGATGGTGTCCTCGCCGGAAGGGAAGTAGGCGGCCTGGAGCAGGCTCACGACCAGCCCGCGGGGCTGAAGCTCCAGCTTGACGTCACCGGCCGCGAGTTCCTTTTCGAGCTCCATACGTAGCAGGGCGAGCGAAGGCCCGAGTTCGGCAAGCTGCCGGTCGTCGGAGCCTTTCCTGTCCTGTTCGGAGCCGCCCGGTCCCCTGGCGATCGCCTGGCCGGCGCCCTTCTCGGCCGGCTTGGCGCCCAGCAGGCCGGCGACCAAGGCCGGCAGGGAACTGCCTTCGAGCGCGCGGCGGACGGATTCCGAGATGGCCTCGGTGCGCGACTTGTCGGCCTCGGCGTTGGCGAACATCACGACGAAGAAGGCAAACAGGAGAGTGATGAAATCGGCGTAGGATACCAGCCACCTTTCGTGGTTATCGTGGCCGGTGGTCTTTTTGTGTCTGTAGCTCATCGCTAGACCTCCCTCAGTCCGCCACGGCCGTTGCCGCGGCGCCGGCGCGCCTGGCCGGAGTAATTTTCGCGGGAGCGTGGCCGCGGGTGTAGGCTTCCAGTTTGTTGCGGATCAACTTCGGGTTCAGGCCCTCGACGATTCCGACGACGCCCTCCAGCATCACCTCGCGGAGTTCCATGGCCTGGCGGGAGCGGGTGCGGATCTTGTTGGCGGCGGGCAGCAGCAGGATGTTGGCCAAGCCCACGCCGTAGACGGTGGCCACAAAGGCCACGGCGATTCCCTTGCCGACCTCGTCGGTGTTGGACAGGTGCTTCATCACCTGGATGAGGCCCAGCACGGCGCCGATGATGCCGATGGTGGGCGCGTAGCCGCCGGCCGCCTCGTAGACCCGCGCGCAAGCCTCGGTCCGCTGCTCCTCGACCGCCATTTCGAGGTCCATCATGCGGCGCAGTTCCTGGAGGTCGGTGCCGTCGACAGCCAGGTAGAGGGCTTTGCGGAGGAACGGATCGGGGATGTTTTCGGCGTCCTGTTCGAGCGAAACGATGCCGTTCTTGCGGGCTTTGGTGGCGTAGGAGATGATCTCCTCGATCACCTCGGTGGGCGGCCCGGCAGGGTCGAAGAACACCAGGCGCAGTTTGCGCACCGCTCCGATCAGGACGTTGGTGGGGGTGGTGACCATGACGGCGCCGAGGGTGCCGCCGAGCACGATAAAGGCGGCGGTGTGCTGGGCCACGTCGGTGATGCTTCCGCCTTCGAGCACCAAGCCGCCCAGGATTCCTCCCAGGGCCACGGCCAGACCGCCGATGGTGGCGAAGTCCAGCCTGGGGGGACGGGCCTTGGGAAGGGGCGCTCTACTGGCCATCCCGGCCGTCCTCCGCCATGGGAAGCCGGCCTTCCGGGACCGTTGGCCCGCCGGCAACAAGAGGACACACGCCGCCCAGGATTCCGCGCCGGAATTCCCGCACGCGGCCGACGACCTCCTCGGCGGATTCAAGCACAACGATCTTTTGTCCGGTTGTCAGGCTGATCACGGTATCGGGGGTCACCTCGATGTGCTCGATGAGGTCCGAGTTCAAAACCAGCGGCACGTGGTTGAGCCGAGTGAGCCGGATCATCGCAGGTGTTCCCTAAGAGGTTCTTATCGGAGCGGCGGGCGCAAACTTGGGCGAATTCGCGGACGGGCCTCAAGGCCAGCGCGGCGGGTGGAGACGGACGCCGGCGGTCCCGCCCGGGGGAAACGACAGGGCGAGGGTCCCGCCGGAGTCGGCGCGCTCCTGGCGGAGCTCCTCGTCATCCACCTCGACGTTATAGACCGCGCCGGGCTTGAGTCCCAGAACAAAGAACCTGCCGGAGGGCTCCCGGCCCTGGTTGAACTTCATGCCGCGCTCCCCAAACAGGAGGGTAACGGCGCCGACGGCGAGCGCTTCGCGCGGGCGGCGCGGGTCGAGCA
>CAKZVG010000086.1 GCA_937921835.1 uncultured Bryobacteraceae bacterium
GGACAGCAGCGGCGGATGCGAGGGGGGAACCTGGGTTTCGAAAGTGTCCAACAAGCAGTGAAAGTCGATTGTTTTCAACAACGGCGGTCAGCGATGCAGGCTATTTTGGACAGCAGTGGCGCGAGCCCAAGTCCAGAGGCAGTCAGCAGAAGGACCAGACTCTGCAACTCCGCCGGGAGAACCAGCACCTGACCGAGGAGCTGCGCAAAGCCAGGATCGTCATTCAGGTTCAAAGAAGAGTGGGTGCGCGGTTGGGGTGGCCCCTGCCGAAGGAAGAACCAGAGGAGCAACTCTGATGGATGCGGCCACCCAACTAGTACTACCGTGTTACTAACGGAACGAGCAAGAGAAAGGGCAGCAGGGGAGCTGCTGAATCAGGGCACGGGCTATCTTGATGGGGAGCGTGGCAATGGACTGCGGGTTATGCCGTCTGGCGCGCACGCGGCAATGCAGAGCGTGGCATGATGATGTAAGCCTCGCCAGCCGCACCAGCGCGGTCCGTCTGGTCTGTGACGGCAGAGCCGAGAGCCAATACTTGGCGGGTTCCGTTTCGCTCGCTGGCCATTCCATCAACACCCCTCTTCCGGATACGGTTCACTCCGGTTATGATCCCGGTGCGCCGGGCGGACCCGAACGGCGGCAAAACGCGATTCCAGTTCTGCTTGGTGGCTGTCCGCCAGGTGACGGGTTCCCATGCGTGGGCGGGCAACGAAAACAGCAGCTCTTTTACCAGGACCGGCGCGCCAGGGACCCCTTGCTCCTCCGCCCGGCGAATCTGCGCGAGAGCAATCGCCGGCTCAGTTCGGAAACTGATCGCATCCGGGATGCCGGCTCGCTTTCGCCGGTCCCGGTCGTTGGCCCAACTCTCCGGCAGGTATAACCGCCACGCGATGGGAAGGCTGGCGTGGCAGGTTGCCACCGACAAACCCACTGCCACCCGGCGGTTGTCCTGCTTACCCACTTGCCCGCAGTACGGACGCGCCACCCCGGCCGAATGCGTTCCTTTCTTCAAAAAGCCGGTGTCATCCACGATCCAGGCGACCAGCGGTCCGTTCTGCTAAATCGCCGCCAGCACATGCTCCCTCACGCCGATGGAGCGACTGGTGCGTGCGCTGGGCGTTCACAGGCGCCAGAAATGGAGCCATCGGCTCCACGCTCTTGCGCTCGCCCGGCAGCCACGGCCCGGCGCAGCAGGCTTTCAACGGAGCGTGGCGATCCGCGTGCCCTGCGGCATTCGCCAGGCCATCTGCGTATGCCGACCAGTGTGGTGTCCACTAAATCACTGGTCAGTCATTTCTTCGGCTTTCGGCTTCCCGGGCTCGCGCAACCGGGCTGAATCGATTCCAGCGTCTGGCGGCGACGGGAGAGTTTCTCCGTGATCGACTCCACCGTTGCCTTCCAGACGAACGGCTTCGGGTCCTTGTTCCAGACTGCGAGGAATGCCTGAATGGAAGCCCGAAGATCCACCACGCTGCGGAAGAGAGTTCGCCGGATCGCCTACTGGTCCAAATGACCGAACCAGCGCTCGACCGGATTGAGCCAACTCCAACTGCTCGGAACGAAGTGGAGCGCGAACCGGGGATGGCGTTTGAGCTAATCGCGGACATTCTCGCGCTTGTGGGTTCCATAGTTGTCCATGACCAGATGGAGCGGAACCGGCCCGGGAAACTCCTTGTCCAGAAGGCGCAAAAACTTGAGAAACTCTTGGTGGCGGTGGCGCTGACAGCATTGGCCGATCACCTTGCCTTGGAGCGTCTCCCGCGCGGCGAACAGAGTCGTGGCGCCGTTGCGTTTGTAGCCGTGGGCCATCGTTCCGCAGCGGTCCTTCTTGAGCGGCAAGCCAGGCTGGGTCCGGTCCAAGGCCTGGAAATGTTGTTGATCGTGGACTTACTCACTCCCTGGGCCTTGGCCATCGTGCGGCAACTCCAATGCGTCGCGCCTTCGGGCTTGGTTTGCAGGGTGGTGTCGGCGATGGCGGCGAAATTGCTACTGGTCAAAGCGCCGCCGCCACAAGACCACCGTCTTCCTGTACACCGACCGTTGGCCGGAGATGGCCAGGTCGGACTGTCCCTTGGCGGCGGCCAACACGGTACGGCAGCGCAAGGCGACCTGCTGAGGGGCGCCGTGGGCGGCCACCCATTGCTCCGATTGCTGACGTTCGGCTGTGGAGAGTGCGCTGCGTCCTGACCCATTCCCTCGACGGGCTGAGCCTCGACAGCGGGCGCAAGGCGCAGAGGGTTTGCGCGCGCGTTACGGTGGTGAGGACCAGGGCGGGAAAAGGGCCCAGTTCGAGGAGTGAATCAAGGCCAGCATGTTCCAGTGGTTGAGGCGGGCCGGGGCGCGGGGGAACTGGATGAGCCGGGTAGCGCCGGGCGGGTCCGCGGGCGCCGGCGGGATCTCTCCCACCTTATCCCCCCCTGCCTCCCCATAGGGCTTTTCCCTTGGTAATCCCTCCTCAGCCGCCCGCCGATATACGGTTAGCCCTACGAGCCGTTTGACCCGCGCGGTTGGACAGCGGGCGCGGGAAGCGGCTGGTGCGGCGAGGCACTGATGAGACGAAGAACGCTTCTTCTGCTGGTTCTGGCCGCGGGGCCTGGAATCGCGCAGGTTCCCCTGCCGCTCGGACCGCCGCTTCTGGGCTACGCCTACGATCCCGCCGCAAGCAGGATCCTGCGCCTCTCCGGAGTTCCCGGCGCCTCGCAGTTCGGCGCCGCCATTCCGATCGAGCCGCGGCTGGCCGCGGTGTTCGTCGCCGGGGCGGGGGAACACGCCATCGGGCTGGACGCCGCAAGGCAAGCGCTGCTGCTCGGCTGGGGGGATGGGCGGTTGAGCGTCCGCGAACTCCCGCACGGTGCGGTCGAGGGGAACGCCGTCTTCAGCACATCGGGAAGCACGGCGGTTCTTTACACGGGCGCGGACAACCCGATGCAGGTCTGGACGGGTCTTCCAGAAGAGCCCCGGCTGGCGGCTATCCGCCCAACCGGCTTCGACGGCTCGCTGACGGCGGTGGCGGTATCGGAAGACGGCCAGGTGGCCATCGGGCTCACCATCGGAGGGCAGTCCTCGGTCCTGCTGCTTGGCGAGGGAAGCGGCCGCGTGTTGGCTACGGGCGGGCGGTTCGGGGCGCTGGCGTTCTCGCCGGACGGTTCGAGTTTGCTGGCCGCCGACGCGGCAGAGAACCAGGTCTGGGTACTTCAGACGCGGTCTCTTAGGCCGAACCCACGGTTGCTGGCGTCAGGAGTGGACGGGGTGGCCGAACCGGTGGCGGTGGCGTGGTCGCGGGAAGGGACGCGGCGGGTGGTAGCCGGGCGGGACGGCGCGGTGCTGCTGGTGGAGAACTCCGGCGCCATCCGGGCGGTGAACTGCGAGTGCCGGATCGACGGGTTGCACCGGCTGCGCGGCGACGCGGTGTTCCGGCTGGTGGACCCACCGAAAGGGAGGACGCCTGTGTTCGATGGCGACGCGGACGAGCCGCGGGTGGTCTTTCTGCCCATGGAGGCCGAGCGATGAATACCCCCAGCAAGCGGACCCGGCTGGCGGCGGCGGTGCTGGCGCTGGCCTGCGCGGGCCAGGCGGGAGCGCAAGCCATCCGCCCCAACCCGGGTTTCAACACAAGCAGCGTCCCGCGCAATGACGATGGCTCCGGGCCGCTCGAGCAGATCGGTTTCACGATCAACTTCTTCGGGCAGATGCGCTCGAGCCTGTACGTGAACAACAACGGCAATGTGACGCTCGACCGGCCGCTGGCGACGTATACGCCGTTCGGGCTGGTGGGCACGCGGCAGGAGATCATCGCGGCCTTCTTCGCCGACGTCGACACGCGCCACGCGCAGTCCAAGCTGGTGACCTACGGGCGGGACTCCATCGACGGCAAGCGGGCCTTCGGCGTGAACTACATCGACGTGGGCTACTACAACACCCACGCCGACAAGCTGAACAGCTTCCAGTTGATCCTGATCGACCGTTCGGAGACGGGGGCGGGCAACTTCGATATCGAGTTCAACTACCAGCGGATCGTGTGGGAGACCGGCGACGCCAGCGGCGGCGTGGGTGGCTTCGGGGGCGTGCCGGCGGCGGTGGGGTGGTCCAACGGCACGGGCGAGCCGGGGACCTCCTTCGAACTGCCGGGGTCGCTGATCGCGGGTTCGTTCCTCGACCGCGG
>CAKZVG010000087.1 GCA_937921835.1 uncultured Bryobacteraceae bacterium
TGAAGCGCCAGCATTTGGGCGGCGGTCTCCGGTTTCAGCACGCCGGTTTCGGGCCGCGCGAAGGCATCGAGGAAACGCGCCACGTCGCGCGCGCTCGCATGCGCCCCTCCCCAGGGCGCGCCGAGGTTGCGCCAGTAGGCGCTGTTCCAGTCCCAATCGCTTTCCGCCTCCACCTGGCAGCGCATGGTATCCGCGATGGCCCGGCCCCCGAGGCCGAGGGAAGCGCCGCGCATCCCCAGCGGCGCGAAGACCTCCTTGCGCAACCACTCCGGGAAGGGCGTTTTCGCGACCCGCGCCGCGATCTCCGCCGCCAGCAGAATGCCCATGCTCTGGTAGCGGACCTGCGAGCCGGGCTCGAACAGCAGCGGCGTGCGGCAGGCCAGGGCGAGGAACTCCGCGAGCGGCGCATGGCGCTGGCGCAGTTCGGCGTTTTCGGGCAGCATGTCCGGCAGCCCCGAGGTGTGCGTGAGCAGGTGCCGCACTGTCACGCGCTCGCGCGCCCCGCCGCGGAATTCGGGGAGGTGGCGCCGCACCGGATCGGAGAGCGCGACCTGCTTGCGCTCCACCAACAGCATCAGACCGGTTGCGGTCATCGGCTTGGTGATCGACGCCAGCAAAAAGACGGCGTCCATGCCTGCCGCCTTGCCAAAGGCCTGCTCGAATGTCTCTCCGCCGTCGCGCACCAGGAGCGTGGCCGCGGACACGCGCCCGGAAACCGTCTCTTGCCCGATCAGCCGGACGGCTTTCTCCAGGTTGCCTGTCTGAAGCGCGGAAGCCGCGCCGCCGAGCACCATCTCACGCCGGGTCATCGACCGATAGCATAGCGCGCGGAGCGCCGCGCCGCTCCGGTTTTGTAGAATGGGCGCTCAGTATGACTCAACTCCCCACCCGCAAGACGTTCTTCATCAACCGCCGCCGGTTTCTTGAATCCGCGTCGGTTTCGCTGGCCGTATCCGCTCTCGGCGCCTATGGCGCCGAACTGGTGAACCAGAAACCCCGGCGCGTTGGACTCATCGGCGCCGGTTGGTACGGGAAGAGCGATCTGTGGCGGCTGATCCAGGTGGCGCCGGTCGAACTGGTGTCCTTGTGCGACCCGGACCAACACATGCTGGCCGGGGCGGTGAAGATCGCGGGCGAGCGGCTCAAAGGGAGCAAGCCGCCGCGTACTTACACCGACTACCGCCAGATGCTCAAGGAGCGCGATCTCGACATCGTGTTGATCGGCTCGCCCGACCACTGGCACGCCTTGCAGGCCATCGCGGCCATCGAAGCGGGCGCCGACGTCTACTTGCAGAAGCCGATCAGCGTGGACGTCATCGAGGGCGAGGCCATCCTGGCGGCCGCGCGCAAGCATCAACGCGTGGTGCAGATTGGAACCCAGCGCAAGAGCACCCCTCATCTGATCGAGGCCAAGAAACGGGTGGTCGACGCGGGACTGCTCGGCAGGATCGCGCACGTGGACATGTGCTGTTATTTTCACATGCGCGCCAACGGCAACCCGCCCGTCCAGCCCGTGCCGGATCATCTGGATTACGAGATGTGGACCGGGCCCGCGCCGCTCAGGCCCTACGACGGGCTGCCGCACCTGCGCTGGTGGCGGACGTTTATGGAGTACGGCAACGGGATCATGGGCGACATGTGCGTGCACATGCTCGACACCGCGCGCTGGATGCTGAACCTCGGCTGGCCCAAGCGCATCACTTCCCAGGGCGGCATTTACGTGCAGAAAGAAGGCAAGTCCAACATCGCCGACACGCAGACGGCGGTCTTCGAGTACGAAGGGCTGAATGCGGTGTGGCAGCACCGTAGCTGGGGCGCGCCGCCCGATCCCGATTACCCCTGGGCGCTGTTCCTGCACGGCGAAAAAGGCGTCCTGAAGGCCAGCACCATGCGGGCGGACTTCGTTCCGCTCGACAAGAACGCCAAGCCCATCCACTTCGAGTGCCTCTATGAGCGCGAGAAGTATCCCGAGGACGTGACCGAGGAACGCATCGAACTGAACGCCGCGCCCGCCACGCGCCGTCACATGCTGGACTTCCTCGCCGCCGTGGACAAGCGGGGCCGGCCGGTGGCCGACGTGGAGGACGGGCACATCTCGACGGCGAGCTGCATCCTGGCCAACTTGTCGATGGAGACCGGCCGCCCGCTGGTCTACGACCCGAAGAAGCGGGTGGTGACGGGCGACGCCGCCGCCACCAGGCTCCTCCGGCGCTCCTACCGCAAGCCCTGGGTGCATCCGGAACCGGCGTAGACTTGTAGCCGCGCGGCGGGACCACGCGGGCGGGCGGCATTCGTGGGACCGGCCGGCGGCAGACCCCGCTACCGGAACAGGTCGCGGATCCGGCCAAAGAAGCCGCGGCTGGGTTTCGCGGGGGCCGCTGGCGCCGCTGGCACCGCTGGCGGATGCGCGCCGGCTTGTGGCGGATGCCGCTGGGCGACACGCGCCGGCTGCCCGCCGGAACCGGGCGCGGCGGCGGATTCCCCGGCGGCCGGCTCCGGCGTCTCCCAGCCCGCGATCTGGGTGGCGCCGCCATGGCCGCCGTGCAGCGGGCACAACTGCACGGGCTGCGTGCCGGCAATGAAGACCTCGGCGCGGGCGCTGGGGCAGTTGGCGGCAAGCTGTCCGGTGAGGGGATCCACCAGCACGGTGACGATACCGTCGGGAGCGGTGAACGGCATCGCGCCGCGATACTCGCGGAACTCGTGGGCGCGCTTCATGAACTCGGTCCAAATGGGAAGGGCCGAGCGCGCGCCCTCCAGCTTGAGTTCGGAGTTGTCGTCGAAGCCCACCCACACCACGCAGATCAGCTTCGAGGTGAAGCCCGCGAACCAACCGTCGTGCGAGGTGCCCGTCTTGCCCGCCGCCGGCAGCAGGAACCCTCTGGCTCGCGTGCCCGCGCCGGTGCCGCTGCGCATCACCTCTTCCATGAGGTCCAGCACCAGGTAGGCGGCGCGCGGGTCGAGGACTTCCCTGCGCTCCGGCTTCTGCTCGAATACCAGCATCCCGCGATCGTCGCGGATATACTTCACCCAGTACGGCCGCAGATAGGCGCCCTGGTTGGCGAACACCGTGTAGGCGCCCGCCACCTCAATGGGCGTCACCTCGTAGGCGCCGAGCGCGACCGCGGGCGTGGGCTGGATGTTCATGTTCATCCCGGCGCGCCGCGCCAGATCCACTACGTGGTCGTAACCGACCATCTCGGCCACCTTCACCGTCGGAATGTTGAGCGACTTTGAGAGGGCTTGCCGGATGGTCACCGTGCCGTGGTACTCGTTTTTATAGTTGCTGGGCTCGTAAGGCTTGTTGTCGAACCAGAAGGTGGTGGGCTGGTCGGGGATGGTGCTGATGGGCGTGATCTGGCGGCCCTCCTCGATGCTGCTTTCGAACGCCGCCGCGTAGACG
>CAKZVG010000088.1 GCA_937921835.1 uncultured Bryobacteraceae bacterium
GCCACCGCGGCCGCCCGCGACAACCCCGCGACCTATACGGATTGGCGCCGCATCCTGGACCGGGCTGACATCGCGGCGGTCTACATCGCGACGCCCCCGCACCTGCACGCCGAAATGGCCGCGGCCGCGCTCAAAGCGGGCAAGCACGTCTACTGCGAGAAGCCCATCGGCGTCACCGCGGCGCAGGTCCGCGCCTTGCTCGAAGCGGCGCGGGGTTCGCGCCTGGTGTTCACCGCCGGGCAGCAGCGGCGCTCCAGTTCCCAACTCAACGAAGCCATCCGCCGCATCCGCCAGGGGGCCATCGGCGAGATCCTGATGGTGAAGGCCCAGCGCCACGCTCCCCAGGACATTAATCACCATGGTTCCTCCGCGGACTGGTATTTCGACGTCACCAAGTCCGGCGGCTACCTGATCGAGCAGTCGGTGCACAATCTCGACCTCTGCAACTGGGTCATCGGAGCCCACCCCTTGCGGGCGAACGGATTCGGTGCGACCATGCTCTTCAAGGACGATCCCCCCGGAAGGACCATCTTCGACTGCGGCACCATTAGCTACGATTACCCCGGCGGCATCAAGATGTCCTTCACCCAGAACGTGTTCCACCCGGTCGCGATGCCCGGCGGCGGGCAGTACGTTCACGTCTTCGGCTCCCGCGGCGCCATCGACCTGTTCAACCCCGTAAGCATGTTTCCCCTTGAAGCAGGCGCAAAGCCGACGCCCTTCGTTGAGAAACGCGAAGAAGACCCGCACGTCCACATCGCCGCTTTCTATCACGCCATCCGGACCGGTGGGCCGTCGCCGGCCGACGTCCGCGTGGGCGCCGAGGCGGCCCTGACCGCTATCCTCGGGCACGAGGCGATGGTCGGCGGCAAAACCGTGGAGTGGAGCAGCCTGGGCGCCGGCTTCTAGATCCTTCGGTTTTTTTCACGATTTTCCTGGCGCCGGGAGAAACAGTAGTGTAATCTATCTGTAACGATCCACTCCTTGAGGGGGTCTATTTCACCAGGGAGGGCGCCAGAAGATGACCCACTGGCTACAGAGTAACCTCCGGCGGAGCCGCCGGGCGAATCTCCTCGGCTACGCTCTTTACCTGTTTCTGCTGGCGGTGCTGGTCCTCAGCGTGGTGTTCGGGATCAGGAAACTGCCGGCGTAGCGGGGCGGGGCTGCTCGTCCGCGTCCAGTATCTCCCGCATCAGGCGCGCGATCCCGGAAACGTCGTAGAGAGCGTTCTCGAGGTTCAGCCCCACCCGGTATCCCCCCGCCGAGCGCACACAATAGGCCACCTCGCCCAGAAAGATGGCGTCGTCAAGATCGATGCGCACGGCCGCGTCGAGCGGCAGCGGCGCGCCGAGCGCCAGTTGCAGGCCGTGGCCGGAGCAGTTGACAACGCGTCCCTCGGCGCTCCATTCGGGCTCCTCCAGGATCGTGGCCCGCACCGCCCGGTCCACCTCAAAGCGCGGCTCTCTCCTTCGCTCCATACCTGCCGTATCGGTCCGCGAAGAGCCGGCCGTGAAGATTCCTTCCTCACCCGGCGTCAGCGCGCCGAACCGGCGATGAGCGCAAGCAGATTCCAGGCCACCACCAGCGCGAAGAACAGGTTCATGCGAAACAGCAGCCGGCCTTTTCCCAACCGCCAGCAGCACAGCCCCAGCAGCACTCCGGCCACCTTGACCGCCAGCAGACCCAGCACCGGGTCCGGACTGAGGTTCATCGCCGCCCGCACGACCGGGTTGGCCTCACGTACGCCATTCAGCAGAAACGCGATGGTGGTCAGAAAGTCCAGCGCCTGCAAATAGGAAAACTGGAGCAGCAGGTGATTCAGGGGCAGCGATCCCGGCGCCGGCGGCGAACTGCGCAGTTCCATGCCAATTATCTTAGCCCCACTCTAGGGGGAACCGCCCGTTCACACCTCGAACATTCGGCTTAGGTCCGAGGCAATCCGTACTAGTACCTGGACTAGCACAGATCGAAGCTGTCGCCACGTTTGGGAATCACCACCTCCAGGCCGTACTGTTCGCGAATCGCCGCCGCCAGCGCCGCCGATTGCGAGTGCTCACCGTGCACCAGAAACACGGTCTTCAGAGAGGGCGCCAGGGGCTTCAGCCAGGCGAGAAGTTCGCGCTGGTCGGCGTGGCCGCTGAGTTCGTTCAGCTTGGCCACCTCGGCGCGCAAGCGGACCGGCTCGCCGAAGATCGGCACCTCCGGATGCTTTTCGACGATCTTGCGACCGAGCGTATTCTCGGCCTGGAAGCCGGTGATGAGTACGGTATTGCGCGGGTCTTCGATACTGTTGCGCAGGTGGTGCAGGATGCGGCCCGCCTCACACATGCCCGAGGCGCTGATGATGAGGCTGGGGCCACGCAGGTCGTTCAGAGCTTTGGATTCGTTGACGTCGCGGATGTAGCGCAGGCGGCTGAAGCCGAAGGGGTCTTCCCCGTGCTCGAGGAACTCGCCTGCCTCGGAGTTGAAGCACTCGGCATGTTTGCGGAACACCTCGGTCACGTTCACCGCCAGCGGGCTGTCGACGAAGATGGGAATCTCCGGGATGCGGCCGGCGTCGATCAGTTGGTGGAGCAGCAGCACCAGTTGCTGCGTCCGCCCGACGGCAAAGGCCGGCGCGATGATCCGGCCGCCGCGTTCGCTGGTGCGGTTCACGATGTCGGCCAGTTTCCCGGCCACCGATTCAAGCTCCCGGTGCAACCGGTTGCCGTAGGTGCTCTCCAGAATCAGATAGTCGACCGCCGGCAGCGGTTCCGGGTCGCGCACGATCGGCAGGCCCGGCCGGCCGAGATCGCCCGAGAAGCCGAGGCGGACCCGGCCGGAGGAACCTCCGGCCCGGACCACCAGCGCCGAGGCCCCGAGCATGTGCCCGGCGTTGAAGCTCTCGCACAGCACGCCCGGACCGATTTCGCGCTCCTGGCGGTGGGGCAGCGGCGAGAACAGCGGCTGCACGTTCTCGGCGTCCTGGACCGAGTAGAGCGGCTTCACGTCGCCGTCGCGCGCCTCCGGATCGAGCAGCCGGCGCCGCTGCCAGCGCTTGTTCAGGAAGATCGCGTCCTTTTCCTGCAAGTAGGCCGAGTCGGCCAGCATGGCGGCGCACAGATCCACGCTCGCCGGGGTGGCGTAAATGGGCGCCGCGTATCCGTTCCGGACCAGCGACGGCAGGTTGCCGCTGTGATCGATGTGGGCGTGCGAGAGCACCACCCCGGCCAGGCTGCGCGCCGGCAGCGGCAGCTTGGCGTTGCGCTCGAAAGCCTCCTGGCGGCGGCCCTGATAAAGCCCGCAGTCGAGCAGGTAGCGGCTGCCGTTGACAGCCAGTTCGTGCATGGAACCGGTGACGGTTCCCGCGGCGCCCCAAAATGTCACGCGCATGAGAAACCACCAGCATGACATAACCTCGCCGCGCACGCCCCGCCCGCCCCCGGACGCCGTCCTTCCGGCGCAGCCGGCCGCCGGAGTTGCTCCGCGAGGAATTTCTGGGCTATAAACGGGCGTGGGGCCGATGTTCCCAATGGCATGCCTGTGAGTTGGCCGCGGAGATGGCGACGACGCTGGCTTCCCAGGACTTCGCCTTGAGGATCCTGCTGGTCGAGGACAACCCGGCCGACGCCCGCCTGCTGCGCCAGGCGCTGCTCGATGCCGGGCTGCGTTTCGAGCTTCAGATCGAAGGCCGGCTCGAGTCCGCGCTCCGCCGCCTGGCTGAAGAACGATTCGATGTCGTTCTGCTCGATCTCTCGCTCCCGGATGCCCAGGGCATTGAGACCGTGCGGCGCATCCACGCCGCCTTTCCGCAGCTTCCGCTTGTCGTCCTTACCGGCCTGATGGACGAGGAGGCCGCAATCCTGGCGGTGCGGGAGGGCGCGCAGGATTACCTGGTCAAGGGCGAGGGCGGCGGTCCGCTGCTGGTGCGGACCATCCGCTACGCGATCGAGCGCCAGCGGGCCGAGGAGGCGCTCAAGCAGAGCGAAGAGGTCTTCCGCTCGATGATCGAGCATGCCCTGGACATCATCACCGTGCTCGACGGCGACGGCGCCATCCGCTACGAGAGTCCCTCGGTGAAGCGCGTGCTCGGCTACCATCCGCGGGAACTGCAAGGCCAGCCGCTGACGTCCTTCGTCCATCCGGGAGACCACGGGGCGATCGGGGAGTTGTTCGCGGGCCGCTCCGCCCCACGCGCCTTCGAATTCCGCTTCCGGCACAAGGACGGCTGCTGGCGAACCCTCGAAGCCGTCGGGCAGAACCTTACCGGCCAGCCGCCGCTGTCGGGAGTGATCATCAACTCCCGCGACGTCACCGCGCGCAA
>CAKZVG010000089.1 GCA_937921835.1 uncultured Bryobacteraceae bacterium
ACAGCATCTCGGCAAACACCACTTCCAGCGGCCGGGCGGTGACGGCCTCCACAATGGCCCGCAGCAGAACGTAGTTGGTGTCGCTGTAACGGACGCGCTGCCGCCGGGCGCCGGCTGGCTGGGGCGGAAAGTGCGGCGCGAGTCCGGCGCGCACCACCTCCAGCATGCCGGCCACGCTGATCGCGCGGTCGCCCTCCTCGATGATGCGCTCCACCAGGCTGCGGCCGCCCTTGGGACGGTCCTCCAGCCAGTCGGCCAGGCCGGAGGTGTGGCTCAGCAGGTGGCGGATGGTGATCTCCTCCGTGCGGTCCACACCCTCCATCCGGTGCAGGCCGGCTGTGAGCGGCCGCGGAAGATAGGCCGTCATGGGCTCGTCAACACCGGTCCGGCCCTCCTCGGCCAGTTTCAGGACCACCGCCGCCGTGAGCAGCTTATCCACACTGGCGATGAAAAAGGGCGTTTCCGGGCGCATGGGAGCGCCCTCCGGGGCCGCCACGCCCGCCGCGCCCGCCCAGCGCAGCACGCCGTCCTCGCTCTCAACAGCCGCCACGGCGTGGAAGATGCCTTTCCGGGCCGCCAGCGCCGAGACCAGATCCTGGCAGCCGGCGGCCCAGCCGGGCGCCAGTGTCAGATGCTGGCCACCGGGCATGGCGACGAGCGAATCAGTGCGTAGGTGTTGGCGTGCAGGCGGCCGAGCAGGCCCTCCCGGCTGGTTCGCCCAATCACCAGCAGATCGGCGCCGGTCTCGGCCGCCACCTTGGGGACGTACTCGACGACGTCGCCGCTGTCGGCGTAAATCCGCGCCTCGGCGCCCGCCTGCTGAAGCAGTTCCTCGACCTCGTGCTTGATGGCGTCCATCACCAGCCCCCGGAAACGCACTCCCAGGTCGTCGCCGACGGCCCGCAACGGCGCGGCCGCGTGGATGACGTCGAGCGCCGCCCCGGCCGCGGCGGCGAACCCGGCGCCCCAGCGCACCACGTTGATGCTGTGTGGCCCCAGATCGACGGCGCACGCCACGCGCCGGTACGGACGCGGCTCCGGCGGCTCCACGCCGTGCGTGGTGGTCAGAATCGGGCACTCCGAATCGTCGAGCACCTTCGCGGTCACCGAGCCGAGTAGCAGCCGCCGGAAAGGACCACGGCCGCGCGTCGGCATCACCACCAGATCGATGTTTTGCTCCCGCTCGAACCGCGCGATCTCGGCGGCGGGTTCGCCCTCCAGAACCGCCGTCTCCACCGGGCGACCGTTGGAAAGCCTGTTCGCCAGGACCTCGAGCCGCCGCCGCGCGTCCGCCATCGCCTCCTCGCGGCTGGGCGGCACCTGCGGCGCGTAGAAACCGCCCTCCCCGCCCAGGTAGCGGAACAGTTCCGGGTAGTAAACGTGCGCCAGAATCAGCGTGGCCTCGAACTGCCGGGCCACGGCGGCGGCGTGCCGGGCGGCCGCGTCGGCGAGTTCGCAGAAATCCACCGGCGCCAGAATCCTCTGGATCTTGAGCATGTCTCCTCCTCGGATGGGTTATCAGCATGAGGCGCGGGAGCGCGCCCCGTGACGCCCGGCGGTTTACCGGATTCGGATGTAGGAACGCACCGAACGCCGCTCGCGGCGCTCTTTGCCGGCGCTGGGACCGACCCGCTCGGGGACGAACGGCAGACCCGCGGGCGCGGGCTCGCCGCTGGGGTCGAAGCCCTTCCAGCCCTCCTGGCTCCACTCGGCGGCGCAGTCCTCGAGATCGGCCAGCCGGTGTTTTCCGATGATCTCCTCCGCCTCCGCCGCACGCTCGGCCGGCACGTCCACGCTCAGCAGGATCCCGCCGCGCCGCACCGCCTCGCAGTAGCACCCGGCTTCCTCCTCGGATGCGCCGAGTTGCCTTAGCTTGGCGATCATGGCGCCGGCGGCGGCGCCCGCCCCGGCGCCGGTCAACCCCGCCACCAGCGGACCGGCCGCCAAAATGGGACCGATTCCCGGCACCGCCAGAGCCACGATGCCAGCCGCAAAGCCCGCCAGCCCTCCGACCGCAGCGCCCGCGCCGGGTCCGGCGGGCGGCATCACGTTCTCCACCGGGCCCAACGACGGCCCGCACTTGGCGCGGTTCACGATAATGCTCATCCCGTCACGCGAGAAGCCCGCGGTCTCCAGTTCTTTCACCGCCGACTCTGCTTCCGCCAGTTGCTCGAAGACGCCTACCAGTGTCCGCATGATGTGCTTTCTCCTGAGATCCGGTATCACTGCGTGGTTTCGGTGGTGGGCCGGCCCGCGGTCCGTTGAGCGCGGGCCGACGCCCATTAAGTTTCCTTCATTATACCGGTTGCCGCCGGGCCGGTGTGGCGCAGTGCGGCTACTTCTTCCCCTGCGCGGCGGCCTGCGCGGCGCGCACCCGCCGGTCCATTTCCTCCGGCGGATAGGGTTCGGGAACGCCGCCCTGGTCGGCGGTTTCCCGCATCCAGTCTTCAAGGCGCTGGCGCGCTTCCTTGAGCACGGCCTCGTGCGACGGTGAAGCCGCGAGGTTGTTGACCTCATGCGGGTCGGAGGTGACGTCGTACAGTTCCTCAGGCAGTTTACGCGGCTGCATGAAGAGCGCCTGCTCGCGATTCAGCTTGCCCTTCGCGTGGAGCTTCTTCAGCACGCCAAGGGTGGGGTAGCTGGTCTCGATGTAGTTGTTGAACTGGGTGTAAGGGCGCTCGGGCATGAAGTTGCGGATGTAGTTGTAGCGCGCGGTGCGCACCGAGCGGATGCGGTCGAGCGTCATGTCGCAGCGGTCGCGGGCCGTCACGACAAACTCCCGCGGCCGCGCCTGCGGACCCACCAGCGGCCGCCCGTGGAACGGCGTGGGCAGCGGGACGCCCGCGGCGTAGAGCGTGGTGGCGGTCATATCGAGCGAGAGCACCAGGCCGTCCACCACCGTGCCGGGCCGCGCCACGCCCGGCCAGCGCATGATCATCGGAACCTGCACCCCGGCCGTATAGAGCCACTGCTTGCCGCGCAGCAGGCAGCGGCCATGGTCTCCCATGAAGAACACCAGCGTGTTCCCGGCCAGCTTTTCGCGCTCCAGCGCATCGAGAATCTGTCCCACCTTGGCATCGGCCAGGTTCACCGCGTCCAGGTAGTTGGCGAACTCGTCGCGCACCACCGGGTCGTCCGGGTAGTAAGGCGGCAGTTCCACCTTGGCGGGATCAACCAGCCGGGCCTGCTGGCGGGCTTCCTTCCAGGCGGGGCCTTTGTGCGATTCGCGCAGGTGAACCTGCGCAAAGAAAGGGCGGTCCTTGGGACGGTCGCTGAAGTCATCGCCTTCGAAGGGGGCGTCCACGAAAAAGTTGAAGTCGGTCTTGACGCCCGTCACTGGCAAGCCTTTGCGGACGCCGATGGTGTAGTAGCCGGCGTCGCGCAGGCGGTGGGTCACCAGCCGCACGCCATCGGGCAGCCGGTAGCCGTCGTCGCGATGGCTGCGATGATGATGTGCGCCGATCGAGGTTTGATACATGCCGGTCTGGAACGCCGAGCGCGTCGCCGAGCACACCGGCGAGGTGGAAAAAGCGCGGCTGAAGCGAACGCCCTGGCTCGCCAGGCGGTCCAGGTTGGGAGTGTTCATTCCGGGATAACCGTAGCAGGTTAGTTCCGGGCTCATGTCCTCGGTGATGATCC
>CAKZVG010000090.1 GCA_937921835.1 uncultured Bryobacteraceae bacterium
GTCGAGCAGCAAAACCCGCTGGCCGCCGTTGGGATGAAACGCGCGGTGCCGCACGCGCATTTCAAGCAGCCGCCCGAACTGATCGCGGATGAGGTTCACCTTCGAGCCGGGATCGTTGAGGTTGCGCTCCAGCACCGCCGCCTCCAGCACCGCCCGGTTGACGTTGCGCTTCACCTTGGTGCGCAAGGCAAGCTGGACGTCGTTGCGGCTGCCCATCAAGCCGTGGAAGTAGACCGCCGGGACGCCGCGCAGCGCCAGCGCGATGCTGCGCGAGGCGGTGTAGCGCTTCACCTGGAAGGCGCGGCTTTCGCCGCTGTTATCCATGTTGAGCGCGCTGTACCAGGTGGTGTTGATCTCGTAGGGCGCTTCGCCGCCTTCCAGGGTGCGGTAGGAAACGAACGCGCCGTGGTGGCGGGCCCGCGCGATCAGGAACTCGATCTCCTCGGGCGGCAGGATGCCCGCCACGCCCGGCAGACCCACGCCGTCGTGCGAGTCGAGGAAGTTCAGATATGTGCAGGCCGGGGAAGGATAGTGCAGCTCGCGCGCCCAGTGGGACAGGCGCGTCGCATCCTCGCGGTAGAAGGCGTGCAGCACCAGCGGCGGCAGCGCGAAGTTGTAGACCGCCTGCGCCTCGTCGCGCCCGTCGCCGAAATAGGAAACGTTCTCCTCGTGCGGCACGTTGGTTTCGGTCACCAGCGCCACGCGCGGGTCGGCGAGGTCGAGCACGTCGCGGAACAGCTTGATGATCTCGTGCGTCTCGCGGAGGCTCGCCGAGGATGTGCCCGGCTCATCCCACAGATAGGTGACCGCGTCCAGCCGCACCAGGTCGGCGCCCTTGCGCACATAAAGCAGGAGCGTCTCGATGACGTTCAGCAGCACACGCGGGTTGCGGTAGTTCAGGTCGATCTGATCGGGCGAGAAGGTGGTCCACACCCATACCGGGCCGTTGATGGATTCGAAGCGGGTAAGAATGTCGGAGGTGCGCGGACGGCGCAGCATGCGGCGCTGCTCGGGGGTGAGTTCGTCCGGGGAGCGGAAGGTGACGGCGAAGTCGCGGTAGTCCGGATTGCCACTGAGCATTTCGCGGAACGCCAGACTGCGCGAACTGGCGTGATTGAACACCGCGTCGAACATCAGGCGGCTGGAAGCGCTCAGCCGCCGGATGTCTTCCCAAGAGCCCACTTCCGGATTCACGCTGCGGAAATCGGTGACAGAGAAGCCGCGGTCGGAGGTGTAGGGGAAAAAGGGGAGAATGTGGAGCGTGTTGAACACCGGCGCGCGGCGGCGCAGCAGCGCCAGGAAGTCGCCCAGGGCGGCCAGCGGGGAAACGGCGTTGCCGCGGATCATGTCGCCGTAGGCGATCAGCATCATGTCGCGCTCGCTGAAGCGCTGGGAGGGATCGAAGACGCTCTTTTCCAGTGCGAGCAACTCGTTCGTCTTGTGCGCGTGGTGGACCTTGAGCAGGCGCACCAGTTCAGGCATGGCGGCGCGGGCCGCCTTCTGGCCGTAGAGCAGCTTCAGACGGCCGAAGATGCGCCGTGAGGTGTAGGGAGGGATTTCCGGAAACGGGAGGCGGAAGTCGGGATCGGCGGCGTAGCCCACCCGCTTCCAGGCTCCGCTGTTCGGGACCGGCTCCATGGGCACAGTCTAACGCGCGCGGGCCAGCGCCACGGCGAGCAGCAGCCAGGCGGCGATGAACGACAGCCCGCCGAGCGGCGTGATCGCGCCCAGCGCCCGCACGCCGGTCAGCGCCAGCGCGTAGAGGCTTCCCGAAAAGATCAGCACGCCCGCGGCGAGGAGCGCCGCGACCCAGGCGGCGGCGGCCGGGGCGAGCGCCCCCGTGCGCGCCAGCAGCGGCACCAGCAGCAGCCCCAGGGCGTGGATGAAGTGATAGAACACGGCCTTTTCGTAGACACCCATCGAGTAGGCGTCCAGCCGTCCGCGCAGCCCGTGCGCTCCGAAGGCTCCCAGCATCACCGCCAGCCCCAGGCCGGCCGCTCCGATCGCGCTCCAGTTCATATCGCCACAATTGTACGCTTGACCGGCGAAGCGCGGCACGGTAGAACCGTACCATGAAGCTTCGCCCGCTCGCCGCCGCCGGGTTCGCCGCGACGCTCCTGGCGCAGCCGCTGCCGGAGGCGGACCGCGCGCGCGCCATCGCCGAACTCGAATCCAGCCGCAAGCTGCTGCTCGATGCCGTCAGCGGGCTCACGCCCGCGCAGTGGATGTTCAAGCCTGCGCCGGAGCGCTGGTCGATCGCCGAGTGCGTCGAGCACATCGCGCTGGCCGAAGACTCCTACTACCGGCTCATCACCGGCCCCCTCATGAGTTCGCCCGCCGAGCCCGCGAAACGCGCCGAGGTGCGCGGCAAGGACGACGAAGTGCTGCGCAAGATGCCCGACCGGAGTTCGAAGCGCGTCACCTCGCAGGCGCTTGAGCCCAAGGGCCTGCCGCCCAACGAGGCGCTGGAGCACTTCCTGAGCAGCCGGGAACGCTTCCTCGCCTATGCGCGCACCGCACCCGAAGGACTGCGCGACCGTTTCCGCGCGCACCGCGCGGTGGGCCTCATCGACGGCTACCAGTGGATCCTGCTGGCTTCCGGACACACCCTGCGCCACATCGAACAAATCCGCGAAGTGAAGGCCCACCCGGCGTTCCCCGCCGCGGGCCAGGCCACGCCGCGGAGCGGCTTCTTCAAGACCACCGACGGCGTGCGGCTGCACTATCTCGAGGCCGGGCAAGGTCCGGCCATCGTGTTCGTGCCGGGCTGGACCATGCCGGCCAGCATCTGGATGCCGCAAATCCGGGATCTGGCGCGCGATTTTCGCGTGGTGGCTCTCGATCCGCGTTCGCAAGGGGAGTCGGAAAAGCCGGCTGAAGGCCATTACCCCGAGCGCCGCGCCGAGGACGTCAAGGAACTGGTCGAGCACCTTGGAATCGCGCCCGCGGTGCTGGTGGGCTGGTCGCTCGGGGTGCCGGAACTGCTCACCTACGTGGACCGCTTTGGCACCGGAAGCATCCGCGCGCTGGTGCTGGTGGACGGCTGGATCGGCGGCGACCCGGATCCCGCGCGCGAGGCGGCCTACCGCAAGATGCTCAAGCAGGCGCAGCTTGACCGCCCGGCGTTCGCGAGCGCCTTCGTGCGCCAGATGTACAAGAAAGCGCAACCGGAGGATTACTTGCGCGAGGTCACCGCCGAATCGCTCAAGACGCCCACCAACACCGCGGTTTGCCTGCTCATGAACATACAAGGCTCGGACTGGCGCCCGGTGCTGGCCAAGATCGACAAGCCGCTTCTCTACGCCGTCACGCCCTGGCAGAAACCGCAGGCGGAAATGCTCAAGGCACGGCTGCCCGCGGCGCGCGTCGAGCTGTTCGAAGAGGCCGGCCACGCGCTGTTCGCCGATGAACCAGAGCGTTTCAACCAGGTTCTGCGCAACTTCCTCGCCGCGGGAGGCGCCAGCCCGCGGTAGGGCAGCGCGGGGGCGCTTAGCGGGGTTCCGCCCAGAGGGCCTCGATCGCTTCGACCGTCCAATCGACCAGTTCCTTCCCGCCTTCGGGTCCGACATTGGTGCTGGCCGGCACGGCGCCGTAGGCCCCTCCCGCCACCGAGCGCGCGGTGGGGATGTAGCCGCCGCCCTGGCCGCCGGCCAGTTGCACCACGAAGGTCTGCACGGCGCGGCTGCGCGCCTTGATCCGGATGCCGAAATCGAGATAGAGTTCGAAGCCGTTGGCCGCGATGGCGATGTCGCCCAGGCGGATGACATGCAGTTCGGCGGGGAAGCGGGGCCGCTCGCGCTGCGCGCGAAAGCGCTCCTCGACGGTGTCGCCGCGGCGCATGATCCACCAGGGCGCCGTGACGCGTCTTTGCCAGGCCGGATCGTTCTTCAGGCCGGGATCGCCGGCCAGCTCGCGCATCGCGCCGTCATACCTCTCCTTGGCCTTGGCGGCTTCGGCTTTGGCTTCGATCACATCCCGCTCGCCGATGACGCGCCGCGTAAGTTCGACAATCTCGCCGCGGTGAGCCAGAACCGGAGCCCACTCGATGTTCTCCCGCATCACCGGCAGGATCGAGGTGACCGCATCGGCCAGCCGCGTGGCGATCTGCTGGCGGTGGGTGCGGCGGGTAAGCCGTTCCATGCGCGCTTCGGCCGGCCGGTAGACGAACTGGCGCGACATCTGGTCGCCCGCCGCGCTGCATTGCGGCAGCACGAAAAGCTCCGCGCCCAG
>CAKZVG010000091.1 GCA_937921835.1 uncultured Bryobacteraceae bacterium
TTGTTCTGGCAGACGTAGAGCAGGCCGCGGCTCAGCACGTTCACGTCGCGTGTTTTGGGACCTTGCAGGATGCCGTAGGTGGACCAGTCCGCGTCGATGTAGAGGTCGTCACCGGTGCGGTTGTGGACGGAAATCAGGTGCCCCGAGGGGTCAAGGTCCTTGATCAGCCGCGCCAGGCGGTGGACTTCGGCGGGATCCATCCATCCCTCATTGACGTTGGGCTCGGGACCGGCCGCGTTCCACAGCATGTGCCAGTAGGCGGCCAGCCGCGCCAGCGTGTAGCGCACGTAGAGTTCCTGGCCGGCCGGGTCGCGGGGGTAATTCGAGCCTTGGCCGAAGAAGCCGGCGAAGGGGAATACCATGATGCGGCGCCGCGCCAGGTCGTCGAGGATCTCCTCCATCTTGCGGTACTCGGCGGCGTCGAGCGGCCATAGCTTGGGAGTCTCCCAGCCTTGCCCGCGCCCCGGCTGGTTGCGGTTCAGGAAATGGCTGGCGATGGAGAGCAGGTTGTAGCCCTGCTGGCCGGCCCAGTCGAGAAAGGCGCGCCTCTTTTCGGCCGGCCAGTTGGCGGCGAAGAAGCGGTCGCCCACATGCAGCCCGCGCACCAGCACCGGCCGCCCGGAGGAGTAGCCGAACCACATGGGGTTCGACGGCAGGGCCGAGATCATTCCCGGGACGTTGCCACTCACGCAATCGAAGGCGCCCCGGACGCCGGGAGAGCCGTCGGAGAACTTCGCGTCGTAACTCCACGCTCCGAGCTGATCGGGCATGAAGCGCAGCCGCCAGGTATCGGCGCCGTCGTAAAAGCCCCAGAATTTCACCACCGACTTGTCGGGGCGCGTATAGACCACTTCGAGCGTCACGTCCTTGTAGGGGTCGGCGTAGCGGCGGGAGTTGCGCACCGCAAGCTCGAAGCGGCCGTATTGCTCGACCTGTGTCCGCGCCGCGGAAGCGGCCGTGCGGGAGGCTCTCTGCACCAGCGGATTCGGCCCGGCGGCTGCAACGCCGGCGGGAGCGACGCGCCAGCCGCCCGTTCCGGCGCAAGCGGCCAGGCTTCCCGCGAAAAGTACATATATCAGTGACATGGTACTGTTCAGTGAGTGATACATCTCAGGCTCCTCCCTGATGCTACACGAAATGAAGGGCGGGTGCAAAGAGGGTCCCGGCCGCCTCGCGCGCCGCGGTGATTTTCCACTCCTGCGGCGGGACTTGCGGGCGCGGGGGTTTTGCTATACTGCAACCAGACCAAAGGGCGGAGGACCATGTCCGAGTTGAGATTGGGCGACGTGATTGACGATTATTGCGTTAAGTGCCGCCGTCTCACCAACCACTCGATCGTTTCTCTTCTGGACGCCAGTCCGGCAAAGGTTCGGTGCCGCACCTGCTATAACGATCACGATTATCTGCGCGAGCAGGCTCCGCCCTCCCGCAAGGAACTGAAGAAGCTGGAACTGTTCAAGCAAGTGCTGGCGGGGGTTGCGCCGGGCGAACCGGCTCCCGCCGAGCTCCAGCCAGAACCAGACCCGGACCCGGAACCGGCGGCTCCTGTTGCGAAGTCCAAGCCGCGGAAAAAGAAGGCCTGAAACCCGCCGGAGGAGGGGCTACTTCAATAACTCCCGGCGCATGTTTTCCAGCGATACGTTGGTCAGCATGGGCTGTATCCATGCGTTCTGCGCCCCATGGGAATCCACGGCGGCGGCGAGCCGAGTGCTGACTTCGCGGAACAGGGAGACGAGTTCCGGGTCGCGCCAGCCCCAGGCGCACTCGGTGTCCAGGCGGGTGAGCGCCTCCTCGTGCGACATGGGAGGCTTGTAGGGGCGGGCCGTGGTCAGGGCATCGTAGATATCCACGATCTGGATGACGCGGGCCAGCAGCGGGATCTGCTCACCGGCCAGTTGGTCCGGATAGCCTGAGCCGTCCCAGCGCTCGTGATGGCTGCGGATGATGGGAAGCACCGGCGCCAGACTGCGCATGGGCCGGCAGATCTCCTCTCCGCGGATGGTGTGCTGCTGCATGAGGACCCACTCGTCTTCGTCGAGCGGCTCCTGCTTGAACAGGATGGCGTCCGGGATCGCGATCTTGCCGATATCGTGCAGGTAGGCGCCGCGGCGCAGAGCCTGAAGCTCGCGCCGCCCCAGCCCAAGCGCGGTGCCGAGCGCCAGCGAGTACGCCGCGAGGCGCTGGCAGTGGCCGCCGGTGTAGCGGTCGCGCTGTTCCACCGTCTGCGCCAGCGCGAACAGGATCGATTCGGCTTCCTCGAGGGAATCCACCGCCGCTTTGTTGCGCAACATGGATCGCACGCGCGCCCGCAGCACGTCCGGATGCAGCGGCTTGAACAGGAACTCGTCGGCTCCCGAGGAGATGCCCGCCACTTCGTTTTCGATTCCCTGCGCGCTGGTCAGGATCAGGATCGGAACCAGGTGTGTCCGGCGGTTGGATTTGACGCGGCGGCAAAATTCCAGCGCGTTCATCCCCGGAACCATCAGGTCGAGAATCACCAGGTCAACCTTTTCCCGCTCCAG
>CAKZVG010000092.1 GCA_937921835.1 uncultured Bryobacteraceae bacterium
CCAACAACAACGGCCGCAGCGGCAAACTCACCGGCCGCGTGCAGGACCGCCTGAACCGCTACTTCGACACCCAGGTCTTCAGCCAGCCGGCGCCCTTCACCTTCGGCAACCACTCGCCCTATTCGCCCGACATCCGCAGCGACGCTGTACGTAACTGGGACCTTTCGTTCTTTAAGGAGTTCGCGCTTGGCGAATCGCTCCGCATGCAGTTCCGGAGCGAGTTCTTCAACGCCTTCAACACGCCGCGCTTCGGCTCGCCCAACACCAGCGTGACGTCCTCCAGCTTTGGCGTGATCACCTCGCAGGCCAACAGCCCGCGGCAGATCCAGTTCGGATTGAAGTTGTACTGGTAAATCCGGCCGGCGGCGGCCCGCCCTCGCACGCTGCCCGCGCCGGCTGCCATTCGCCAACGGCGCGGGTGGCCGATCGCATATAGTGTGAGCATGGGCAGCAGGTTCACGCGCCGTGCGATGCTTCTCCAGCCGCTGGCCTTCGCGCAGGCGCAGCGCCGCCAGCCGGTGAACGTAATTCTCATCCTGGCTGACGACCTCGGGTGGACGGATCTGGGCTGCTATGGCAGCCGTTTCTATCAGACGCCGAACATCGACCGCCTGGCGGCCGAAGGCATGCGCTTCACGCAGGCGTACTCGGCCTGCACGGTCTGCTCGCCGTCGCGGGCCGCGATTCTCACCGGCAAGTATCCGGCGCGGCTGCATCTGACGGATTTCATCCCGGGCGCGAGGTTTTCCTGGGCCAGGCTCCGGCCGCCCGACTGGACGGCGCGCCTTCCGCTCGAAGAGCGCACGCTGGCGGAAGCGCTGAAACCGCGCGGGTACTCGAGCGCCAGCATTGGCAAATGGCATCTGGCCGCGCTCACCGGCAGCGAGGCGTATTATCCGGAAAAGCAGGGATTCGACCGCAACGTGGCCGGCACCTTCCGCGGCCTGCCGCCGAGCTATTTCTCTCCTTACCGGATCGACACCCTCCCCGACGGGCCTAAGGGCGAGTATCTCACCGACCGCGAAGTCACCGAAACCCTGCGCTTCATCGACGAGCACCAGGACCGGCCCTTCTTCGTCTACCTGCCGCACCACACCGTGCACACCCCCGTGCAGGCGAAAGCGGAGACGATCGAGCGCTACCGCCGGAAGTCGCAAACCGGCGCTGCGCATCATCATCCGGTTTACGCCGCGATGATCGACAGCCTGGACGAGAACGTGGGGCGGGTGCTGCGGCGGCTTAAGGAAACCGGGCTGGACCAGCGGACCGCCGTGATCTTCACCTCCGACAACGGCGGACTCCTTTCCTACACGTCCAACGCGCCGTTGCGCGCGGGCAAGGGGTCGGCCTATGAAGGCGGCGTGCGCGTTCCCCTCATCGTCCGCTGGCCGGGAGTGACCGCTCCCGGGTCCGAGTGCGGCGTGCCGGTGATCGGAATGGATCTTTACCCGACGGTTCTCGACATGGCCGGCGCTTCGCTTGAGCCCGGCCAGACCGTCGATGGCGTGAGTCTGGGGCCGCTGCTTGCGGGCGGCGGCAAGCGGTCGCAGAACTGGCGGCGGGAGGCCCTTTACTGGCACTATCCGCACTACCACACGGGTGGCGCCACGCCCTACAGCGCCGTGCGATGGGGCGACTGGCGCATGGTCGAGTTTCAGGAAGACGGCCGCGTGGAGTTGTACAACCTCAAGGACGACGTGGGCGAATCCCGGGATCTCTCAAAGAAGCTGCCGGAGAGAACCCGCGAACTCCGTGAGCGGCTGCATGCCTGGCGGAAAGAAGTTGGCGCGCAGATGGCCGTCCCGAATCCCAATTACGATCCGGCGCGCGAGCGGGAGAACGAACGCCGCAGGTAAGGTCAGGCACATCAGGAGCGGGAGACTTGAATCGCAGAACGTTTCTTCAGACCGCCGCGCCCGCGGCCGTGGCGGCGGATCGTCAGGGCGCGGGCGCCTCGCAAACGCCGCGCGAAAGCCGTCCGAACGTCATCTGGCTCTTCGGCGACCAGCATCGCGGGCAGGCGCTCGGCTGCGCCGGCGACGCCAACGCCCGCACGCCCAATATCGACAACTACGCCGCGCTCGGCGTGCGGTTCGCCGCCGCGGTCAGCGGCTTTCCCCTCTGCTGCCCGTTTCGCGGCTCGCTGCTGAGCGGACGGTATCCGCACAAGTGCATCCCCGGCCATGAGTACCCGATGCCGGACGGCCAGCAGACCATCGCCCACGCCTTCGCCGGGCACGGCTACCGCACGGCGTATTTCGGCAAATGGCACGTGGACGGTTACAAGGAAGCCAAGGGCCGCGCGGCGATGCACATCGTACCGCCCGCGCGCCGGGGCGGATTCGAGACCTGGGTTGGCTACGAGAACAACAACAGCCAGTGGGACTGCTGGGTCCACGGCGGCAGCGGACGCGACGCCTTTCATTACCGCCTGCCGGGATACGAAACCGACGAGCTCACCAACCTGCTGATCAAGTACTTGAAGGAACGCGGCGAGGAGGCGCGCCAGAGCGCGGCGCGGCCGTTCTTCGCTGCGCTGTCGGTGCAGCCGCCCCACGATCCCTACGTTGCGCCGGCCGGGTTCATGGGCAAGTACAACGGCGCCGCCCTCCAGCTACGGCCGAACGTCGCGCATGTGGCGCCGGTCATCGAACGCGCCCGGCGGGATCTGGCGGGCTATTACGCCATGATCGAGAACTGGGACTGGAATATCGGCAGAATCCGCCGGGCGCTTGAGGAGACCGGCCTCGCCGGGAACACCCACATCCTGATCTTCAGCGATCACGGCGACATGCACGGCTCGCAGGGGCTGTTCCGCAAGACGAATCCGTATGAGGAGTCCATCCGCATCCCCTTTATCATCGCAGGCGAGAAGCAGCGCTACGAGGGGCGGATGACGGGCATCGTCACAGCGCCGTTGAACCACGTCGACATCGCTCCCACCACGCTCGGGCTCTGCGGACTGCCGAAGCCCGGCTGGATGGAAGGGACCGACTACTCGCACTACCGGCTGGCGGGCGGTCCGCGGCAAGGCGGCGATCCCGATTCCGCCTACTTGCAGTGCGTGATTCCCACCGGGCACGGAGACAGCATCAACAAGCCCTGGCGCGGCGTCGCGACGCGGGACGGCTGGAAGTACGTCTGCCTCGAAAACACCTCGTGGCTGATGTTCAACCTGAACGAGGACCCGTACGAACAGGCCAATCTCGCGTTCAACAACCGCTACCGCGCCGAACGCAAGAAGCTGATCGCCCGCCTCAAGCAATGGGTGGCCGATACCGGGGACCGCTTCGCGGTTCCGGAGGATTAGACCATGAGAACGACTCGCAGGGAATGGATCGGCGGCGCGCTGAGCGTGGTCGCTGCCGCCCAGACCGGCAAGCGGCGGCCGAACGTCCTGTTTCTCGCCGCCGACGATCTGAACGACTGGGTTGGCGCCCTGGGCGGGCATCCGCAGACGGTGACGCCGAACATCGACCGCCTGGCCGCGCGCGGGGTGAACTTCCGTAAGGCCTACTGCCAAGCGCCCATGTGCAACCCCTCGCGCGCCAGCCTGATGACCGGACTCCGCCCCTCCACGACCGGGATCTATCAGAACAACGATGTCTGGCGCGACGGCGCGCCGGATGCCATCACGCTGCCGCAGCATTTCATGCGCCACGGATACGCCGTGCTGGGCGGGGGCAAAACCTACCACGGAAGCCAGAACGATGCGGCGTCCTGGCAGGCTTACTACAACTTCGAAGGCTTCCTGCATCCGCCCAAGACGCCCGTGAACGGGCTGCCACAGGCCGGCCACTTCGACTGGGGTCCGCTGGACGTCAAGGACGAGGACACCGCCGACACCAAACTGGCGATGTGGACCGGCGAGTTCCTGCGCCGCAAGCATGACAAGCCTTTCTTCCTGGCCTGCGGCTTCTACCGCCCTCACCTGCCGTGGTACGCGCCGCGGAAGTACTTCGAGAAGTTCCCCGAGGACAGCATCCAGTTGCCTCAGGTGCTCGAGAACGACCTCGACGACGTGCCCAAGTCGGCCATCCGGAGCCTGCGGGATCACGACAACGTGACCTCCACCAAACAATGGAAGCGCGCCGTGGCAAGCTACCTGGCGTGTATTCACTATGCGGACGCCAACGTGGGACGGGTGCTGGAGGCGCTCGACGGCGGGCCGAACCGCGAGAACACGATCGTGGTGCTATGGTCCGATCACGGCTGGCAACTCGGCGAGAAGCAGCACTGGCGCAAGTTCACGCTCTGGGAGCGCTCCTGCCGGGTGTTGATGACCATCGCCGCGCCCGGCGTGGCGCGCGCCGGCGGGCAGTGCAATCGCACCGTGGAACTCCTGGATCTCTACCCCACGCTGATCGATCTGTGCGGCTTGCCGGCACGAGAGGAACTGGAGGGACGCAGCCTCCGTCCACTGCTTGAGAATCCCAATGCCCCCTGGGAGAGAGCGGCCCTGACGTCGGACGGTCCCGCCAAGATGAGCGTCCGCACGGAACGCTGGCGCTACACGCGTTACCCCGACGGCGAGGAGTTGTACGATCACGACGCCGACCCGCACGAATGGCGCAACCTGGCATCCGAGCCCGGGCACGCCGCGCGCAAGCGGGAGCTGGCCGCGCTCCTGCCGGCCAATCCGGTTCGCAAGAAGCTGCGCAACTGGAGCAAACTCTCGCCCGAAGAGCAGCGGCTGCTGCCCCTGCCGCCCGGACGCCACCCGATGTCGGATGCACAGAACGATATCGGCTTGAAGCCGGTGCTGGAGTAGCGGGGCGGCGCCGCTCCCGGGCCTCCCGCCCGCCCGCTAGAACCGGATTCTCGCCGAGACCACCGTCCTGCGCGCCTGAACCTGAGCGCCGGTAATCACGCCGAAGTTGGCGTTGGTCTGCGCGCCGGTGTTGAAGTTGTAGACCAAGCCGGTGTTCGGGTTCCCCGGATTGAAGTGGTTCAGGGCATTGAAGGTCTCCAGTTGGAATTCAAGCCGGTACCGGCCATCTTGCGCCAATTGGAATTCCTTGGAGATCGACAGGTCGAGGTTGGCCAGGCCGGCGCCATAGAACAGGCTTGGCGGCGTATTGCCGATGCCCAGCGAATCGATCGCCGGGAGCCGGAAGTTGGCCGGGTTCAGGGGCCATTGGAGTCTGGGGTCTTGCGTCGCCGACGGGAAACTCCCGGCCGGCAGGAACACGTCGTTCCCCATCTGGCAGCGGAACGGCACTCCGCCCGTCGGCGTTCCGGTCCAGTAGCCCGCCGGAGCGCCCTGCACGCCGCAAGCGACGGTAAAGGGCGTGCCCGAGTAAACCGCTCCATTGCCCGCCACGCGCCAACCGTCCAGAATCGCCCGGCCGAAGGCCGTGGGCAGCAGGCGGCTGCCTTTCACGTCATAGCCGAAATTGTAGTTGAAAGCGTGGGGCCGGTTGACCACGTTTTTCTCCAGCTTGTGATCCACCCACTGGTTGAAACCGTAAATCGTGGTCCGGGACCAGGTGTAGTTGCTGCCCCACTGCAAGTTGCCCCGGCGGCGGTTGAATTGCACCTGGAGCGAATGGTAGGAACTGGTGTCCTTGTAAGTCCAGATGGGGATGTTGCCGAAGCCGCGGAAACCCACCATGCCGCGAATCAGGTTGGTGGAGTAGAAGCCGGCGCTGGTCGGATCGCGGAAACGCTGGATTTGCCCGTCGCGCGGATTCCAGGTCGTGTAGGGAGGGATGGCGTTGAAATCGAACGCCTGCCCGTAGCCGAAACGGCGCCCGTTGCCCACGTAGGAAACATCCAGCAGGATGCCGCGGAACAGCTCGTGCTGGATGCCCAGACTCCAGTTGTAGGTCGTATTCGTCTTTTCCTCTTGCGATCCGCCAATCACGTTCTGCGGGGTGAACACCGGCTCCGCGCCCGCCAGGTTGTCGAAATTCGTGTATAGAATGACGGGCGCCAGGAAGTTGGGCGGCGCGGCCATGGGCCCGGTACCCGCTCCGGTCGCTCCGATGCTGTCCACCGTCCAGTTGCGGCCGACGATCACGCCGGCGCCGCCGCGCAGTGCGGTCCGGCCGTTGCCGAACACATCGAGCGCGAACCCGAGGCGGGGCGCGACCCGGATGGGAGGCACTTTGAAAAAGTGGCTGTCGAACTGGCGGATGCCGGACCACGGGAACCCCCCGGCGGGGTAAGACGCCCGGTCAAACGTCCCCTGCCGGACATAAGGAAATTTCGCTCCCGTGACCGGGTTGATGGCGATGCGGTTGGCCGCCGGACACGTCCCGCTGACCACCACCGAGCAGGCCGGGTACAGCAACTGGCCCGCCTTGGCGGGATCATAATCTTCCTCGCGGAAAAAGCCGAGCGTGGCGCCCTTCGAGTACAAATCCCCCACGCGGTGGAAACGCAGGCCGCCGTCCAGCGTCAGCCGGCGGGTCGCTTTCCAGGTGTCTTGCACGAACCACTCGATCTGCGTGTAGCGGGCATGGTTGACCTGCTTTTTGTTGTCGTCGCCGTAAGCGAAGATGCTGCCGAGCAGGGCGTTGGAGAACGGATAGCCGGTGTCGAAGGCGGATGCCCGGTCGGAACCGAAGTAGTAAGTCCCCGCGATGTTGAAGACCGAGTATACGCTCACGTTGCGCGCCATGCGCTCCAGATAGAACCCGGCCTTCACATTGTGGCGGCCTTTGACCCAGGTGACCTTATTGCTGACCGACTGGACCAGATCGGTGCCCACGAATGGCCAACGGCTGTCATGGCCGAAATTCGGCGCGCTCGCGATGCCCTGTCCGGCCGACTGGGGGCTGAAGCCGGACGGGAAGCCGAAGTTCACCTGCGGCAAGAGGTTGAGGAAGTTGCTGGCCGGGAAAATGCGCGGCAGCGGAATCGCCCGGCCTTGCGCGTCCTTGAGAGGAAGCAAGTTATCGGCGTATGTCTTGGTTCCGCCCACGGCCTTGGAAGCAACCTCCTCCAGCGGGTTGACGCCCTGCTTCCCCCGATTGGCGCCATAGGTGAACTCGTTAATCAGGTTTGGGGAGACGGTATAGATCACCGTGCCGACCGCGCCCGCCGCCTGCACGTGATAGCTGTGGGGAAACTGTCCCCAGGAGCCGCCCGAAGGGCCAACCGTGCCGGCGTATCCATCCACCGCCTGGTAGTCGTTCAGCAAGCGGACGAAGGTGGACAGCTTGGGCGCCGGGTTGTAGTCGATGCGCAGCACCTTGC
>CAKZVG010000093.1 GCA_937921835.1 uncultured Bryobacteraceae bacterium
GCCATGCTCTAGAGGTACCAGTACTCATAGAGTAAAGGCAATACCCTATGGGAGTATTGCTTACGGAAAATTGCGGGTATAGATCATCCCCCTTTTGGGGGGATTCAGAGCATTCTAGAGGCCACGGTTCTTGGGCCCCTACCTCGCCGGAACCCGCTCCCTGGATGCCTTTCTCCTGAATCCGGTAGGGGGATTCCTACTCGCCGGGGGGACCGGCCATGTCCGCGTGAAGGCATGCCGGATCCCCCACCAGGCTTTGCTCCCCTACCACCGCCCCGGCCGGTCGCGCGCAGCCCGCCCGCAGCCTTACTCGCGGACGATGAGCGCGTCCAGGTCCACATAGCCGCCGCCCGCCGCCTCGACTTCGAACACATGCGGACCGCCGCCGGAGGCGTCAAACGCCGTTCGCGCCTGCCATGCCGTGTCCCGCGAGTGCAGTTCCACCGTCCACTCGCGCCCGTTCAACCTGGCCGTGGCTCGCCCGCGGTTGTCGGCTTTGGTGTAGACCCAGGTAACGCCGCGGCCTCGGAACCGCAGGCGGAAGCGCGCTCCGGCCTGGTCCGTATACGTAACCGAGGCGTTCGCCGCTTGCGAAAACTGCCTGCCGCCGTGCCAGGCGCCCAGGTAGACGACGCGCGGGTCCATGTCGTCGAAGACGCCCGGCGGCACGGTTTCCTCCGGCAGCGGAAACGCGCCCGCGCTCTCGCGCAGCCGCCACACCCGCCAGCCGCCCGATTCATACCGCGTGGCGCCCTGCGCGAACAGCAGGCGGCGCAGGTGGGCGTGCGTCACGCCTTCCAGGTTGGCCGGCGCGATCAGCAGCCGCAACTCGCGCCGGGCGAGCAGGTCCCAGGCTTGCTCGGGCGACTTGAGCGCCGCCAACTCCGCGGCGAATGCGTGGTTGTGCCAGGTCCCGGTGAAGGCGGCGCCGCGCAGGCCGGCGATCTGGTTGCTCTCCAGAAACGCCACCGGCTGCCCCGCGCACTCCCGGTTCAGCCACGCGACCAGATTCCGCACCGGCGCCGCCGCGGCCAGAAAGCGTTCCCGCGCCGGGGCGTCCAGGATCCCCGGGGCGAAGTCCTTGTGCTGCCAGCCGGAGGCGGGGAGAAACCACAGATTCAAGCCGAAAAGCGCAACCGAGGCCGCCAGGCCGGCCCGCCGCTTGAGGACTCCGCCCGCCGCCAGCGTCAGCAGCGGCAGCGCCGGGCACAGGTAACGGACGTTCGACTGCCCGGCCATCGTCAACACCGCGAAGCCCAGTCCAATCGCCAGCGCCGCCCGCCCGGCGTATGCCTCCCCGCGCCGCCGGCACACCAGTGCCAGGGGAACCAAAAACAGGTACTGGAATCCCCAGCCGCCGTTCTGCCCTTCCAGGTGCCGGCTGGTGTGAAACGTGGCGTCGTAGAAGGTGGCTGCCGACAGGGGCCGTGCGAAGCGCGCGTCGGCGAACGGCTGCCCGGAGTCGAAGTACGGCGAGCCGAACACATGATTGAAGAACGGGAACACCGGATTGCCGGTCTCGAAGTAGGCCCGCGCGTAGGGAGGCAGGCCGAAAACCACGAACAGCACGAGCAGCGCGGGGGCGAGCCGCCTGGCGCCTCGGCGCCGCAGTTCCAGGCCGAGCGCCACCGCCGCCGGCGCCACGAACGCCAGGCTGCCGTATTTGGTGGCGAGTCCTCCGCCCGCCAGCGCCGCCGCCGCCAGCGCCCAGCGTGCCTCGCCCGATTCCTGGTATCGCACCAGCGAAGCGAAGGCGCCGAGCAGGGTTAGGCTCCAGAAGTTCTCGGCGAACAGCGATCCGGTCACAAGCTGGAGTACCGGACTCGAAGCAAACAGCGCCGCCAGCCACAGCGCGCCCGCGCGGGCAAGGATCCGCCGCGCCAGACCATACAACAGCCCCGCCGTCAGCGCCAGCCCGGCGAAGTTCATCAGCCGCGCCGCCGCCTCGCCCCCCAACAGGTAGGCCGCGGTGAAGCACCAGTTGGCTTGCATCGGCATCACCGCCCAGGCCGTGTGGCGCGCCTCGAACACCCACCGCTGATGCGCCTCGACCGATGCCGGAATGGCCAGGTGCATCGCCAGCGCATCGGCGCCGGTTTCCGGCCCGGCGGCAACCGCCAGGTGCATCGCCAGCGGAAGTCCCAGCGCCGCCGCGGCGGCCGCCTCGGCCCGGGACAACTGGCAGCCGGCGCGCAACCAGGCAGCCGCGGCGCGCGCGCCCTCCCGTAGCCGGCGCCATTCGAAGGCCAGCGGCAGCAGAAGCGCCGCCCCATACGCCCCCCCGGTGTGGATGGGCAGGTGAACCGCCGCCCCCACCAGCCACGCCCAGACATTCAGGCCCAGCACGACGCCGGTCAGCCCGGGCGCCACGCGCCCTCCCAGCGCCCAGGATGAGACCAGCAGCAGCGTCACCGCCGCCACCGCCGCCACCCCGCAGGCGGCAACCGCGTACGCCACCGAGGCCAGCGCCAGCGCCAGCGCCCACCACCGCCGGGCCGCCAGCAGCAGCGAGCCGCTTCCCGCCGCATATAGCCCAACGAACCAGGCCGCGCGCGCCAGGCCCGTCGCGGACCACACCTGCTGGGCGAAAAGCCCGCTCTCCCGCACGCCATGCGCGTAGAGCCCCACCAGCGCCGCGAACACGGCCCAGAACGCCGCCCGCCCCGTCATTCTCCGGGCGCCTTGCGCGCCACCATCAAGCGCTGCGTGAAGACCAGCGGCCAGAGCGTGGTCTCGTGCAACACTTCCCCGTGGGCGGCCATGGCCCGCCGCACCTCGGCCGCCTCCAGCGGCCGCTCGTCGGGAAAGCGCCACAGCCCGAGGCCCTCGGCCGCCCAGCGCGCCGCGCGGTAGAGCACGGTCGGCGTGGGAAACGAGATCACCGCCACGCCGCCCGGCTTCAGCAGGCGGAAGTGGGCGTTCACGGCCTGGCGAGTCCCATCCGGATCGAAGTGCTCGATCAGACCCACGCTGAAGACGGCGTCGGCCTGAAGCGCCAGATCCGGCTCGAGGACGTTGGCGCGATGCAGTTGCAGGCTCGCCGGACCGCCCCCGCGGCGGCCGAGCAACTCCAGCCCGTAGCGGTTGGTGTCGAGCACGTGATACACCCGCGGTCGCAGCGCCCGCACCACCGCCTCCAGGAAACAGCTATTCGCCCCTCCCAGTTCGGCCACGCTCTCCACCCGCCCCCCGGCGAAGCGCCGCAGCGCGCGCGTCAGAACCCGCGCCGTGTAGCGCCGCGTCCAGTGCGCGGTGAAAGGCGTGGAGCGGTAGTAGCGGTCCCAGTCGGTGGCCGCCGCCGGCTCGCGGCGGCGGAAGACGAAATCGCGCTGGATCACGAAGTTCCCCAGAAACAGCGCCGTCTCGGCGCTGACCTTGGCCGCGTAGACGGACAGCCCGAAGGCGTCGCGCAGCGCGCCGATCAGCGCGTAGGAGGCCAGCCCGCTCCCCGCCACCAGCAGCAGATATCTGGGCAGCGTCACCTGATGCCGCTCGCGCGACAGAAACACCGCCCGCCGCGCCGCGCCGTAGTTGAACAGCACCGCCGCCGCGCGCGCCACGATCTGCGAACGCCCCAGCGCCCCCGTGGCGCGGAAGCTGGCGAAGAACACCAGGTTGTCGAGCGCCGCCGTGGCCAGCGACAGCGCGCCGAAGCGCAGCAGGACGAAGTAGATGCGCATCGAGTCCGCCAGCGGGTTGAAGTGCGATTGGGCGTTGCCCGCCTCATACACCGTGCGGATGGGAATCTCGACGATCCGGCAGCCGCGCTGCCGGGCGGCGATCAGCATGTCGAGCTCGAATTCGTACCCGTTCGAGCCGATCCCGGCCAGGTGCGGCAGCAGCGCGCGCGGGATGCCCCGCAGGCCCGTCTGCGTGTCGCGGAGCCTCTGCCCGGCCAGGATCCGGAACAGCCGGCGCGTCAGCGCGTTGCCCAGGCGGCTGCGCCACGGAACCGGGCCCCGGAAATCGCGCGCCCCGAGCACCAGGCAATCCGGCTGGCGGCCGAGCGCCTCCGCCACGCGCAGGATGTCGGCCGGAAGATGCTGCCCGTCGGCGTCGGCGGTGATCACGCCCGCGCATCCGGCATCGGCCAGCGCGCGCCGGAAGCCGGATTTGAGCGCCGCGCCTTTCCCGAGATTCGCATGGTGCCGCAGCACCACCACCCGCGGCAGGCGCGCGCACTCCTCGAACACCGCGTCCCATCCCGCGCCGCTGCCGTCGTCGATCACCACGATCTCCGCCAGCCCGGCGCCGGACAACTCCCGCGCCACGCTCACCAGCGCGCTGCCCGGGCGGAGCGCCGGAATCACCGCCGTGAACCGCATCGGGAGCGCCTACCGCAAGCCCCGCAGCGCGGCGTTCCCGCGCGCGAACTTCTCGAACTCCAGCAGCAGCTCGAGCGGAAGCTCCGCCCGCACCCGCACCACCGCCGCCTCCTGGCTCACCTGAATCGCGTCGAAGAACCGCAGCAGTTCGCGCTGGTTCTCGGGCGTGCTCAAGCGCCCGATCCCGATCAACCCC
>CAKZVG010000094.1 GCA_937921835.1 uncultured Bryobacteraceae bacterium
GGGTCCTTGATTTCGACGGTGAAATCGTGGCGCGGGGAGTGGTGGCCCTGGTTCGGCCGCCAGACGCCGCCGGCCATCTTCTCGAACTCCGTCCAGCCGTCGAATCCGGCGACGGTGAAATGGTAGATCACCAGCCCTTTGCCGGAGCGGACATACTCCTCGAGCGCCTTCTCGGCCCGCTCCCCCCAGCGGAGCGCGTCCTGATTCTTGTTTTCGTAGTTCAGAACCACCAGGTCGTAGGGCGCCAGCATCTCCGGACCGGCGCCGCGGAACTCCTCCACCACCCGCACTTCGAACCGGCCGGTGTCCTCAAGCGCCTGGCGCAGCAGGGGGGTGACGGACCTCCAGTCGTGCCGGTTCTGGCCGGTGATGATGAGCGTCTGAATCTTGGCCGGCTGGGCCGGCTGTTGCGCTCCGGCGTTCAGAGCGAAGAAAGCGGCGAGGGTGAGGGCGGCTGCGCGCATGCGGACCTCCAGGTATTCACTGGCGATTATAGTCCGGGACGGGGGCGCCGCGCCGGGCGGTCCATCCGTGCGCGGCATGAACGTTGTGTTACCCTAACCTCGGTAGCGACGCTCCCATGACGGCCACCCGCGAAAAATCCCAACTGATGAGCGCTTCGGAAATCGACCGGACGCTGGTGCGCCTGGCGCACGAGATCCTGGAGAAGTCGGACGGTCTGGAGCGGCTGGCTCTGATCGGAATCCGCCGGCGCGGCGTTCCGCTCGCGCAGCGCCTGGCCCGCAAGATCGAATCCCTGGAGAAGCGGCCGGTGCCGGTCGGCATTCTGGACATCAACCTTTACCGCGACGACCTCTCGACGGTGGGCGCGGCGCCCGTGGTCAGCGCCACCGAGATCCCGTTCGCGGTGACCGACAAGGACGTGGTGCTGGTCGACGACGTCCTGTACACCGGGCGCACCGTCCGCGCCGCGCTGGACGCGCTGTTTGACCACGGGCGTCCGGCGCGTGTCCAGCTTCTGGTGCTGATCGACCGGGGCTGGCGCGAACTCCCCATCGAAGCCCGCTTCGTGGGCCGCGTGGTGCAGACCACGCGCAATGAAATCGTCGAAGTCAAGTTGCAGGAGACCGACCAGACCGAAAAGGTCCTGCTGGTCGAAAAGGTCTAGGAGGCGGGCGATGCCGGTTGGACTGCTTGGAATCGAAAAACTGGAGCGCGCCGAGATCGAGGCCATCCTCGACCGCGCGCGGGAATTCCAGACCCCCAAGCGGTTGGATTCGCTGCGGGGCAAGCTGGTGGTGAATCTCTTTTACGAGGCGTCCACGCGCACGCGCACCAGCTTCGAGATCGCCGCCAAACGCCTGGGCGCGGATTCGGTATCGATCACCGCTTCGGGCTCGAGCGTGTCCAAGGGCGAGTCACTGGTGGATACTCTGAATACGCTCGCCGCCATGCGCCCCAGCGCGATCGTGATGCGCCACTCCGCTTCCGGGGCGCCGCATTTCCTGGCGCGGCACCTCGATACGCCCATCATCAACGCCGGCGACGGCACCCACGAGCACCCCACGCAGGCGCTGTTGGACGCCCGCACCATCCTCGACCGGCGCGACTCGCTTGAGGGGTTGCGGGTGGCGATCATCGGCGACATCGCGCACAGCCGCGTGGCGCGGTCCAACATCTACCTGCTGGCGAAGTTCGGCGTGGACCTGGTGGTTTGCGGGCCCGCGTCGCTGGTGCCCGCCGAACTGTCGCGCATGGCCAAGGGGGTCACGATTTCCTACGACATCCGCGAGGCGATCCGCGACGCCGACGTCATCATGATGCTGCGCGTGCAGTTGGAGCGGCAGCATGAGGCGGCCTTCCCGGCGGGCGAATATTTCCAGTTCTACGGGCTTCGGCTGGAGCACCTGGAACTGGCCAAACCCGACGTGCTGGTGATGCACCCCGGTCCCATCAACCGCGGGCGGGAGATCTCCTCCGAGGTGGCCGATTCGCAGCGCTCGGTCATCCTCAATCAGGTGGAAAACGGAGTCGCCGTGCGGATGGCCGTGCTCGAGCGGATCCTGGCTTGCTGAGCGCGCCGGGCCGCTTCGCGATTGCGGGAGGATTTGCCATGCAGAGACTGCTGATCAAGAACGGCCGCGTCATCGACCCCGCCACGCGGACCGATCTCACCGGCGACGTGCTGATCGAAGACGGGCGGATCGCTCAGGTCGGCGCCGGTCTGGAGGCGGCGGGCGCGGAGCGCTTCGACGCCACCGGGCTGGTGGTGGCGCCCGGCTTCATTGACATGCACGTGCACCTGCGGGAGCCGGGCTTCGAGCACGCCGAGACCATCGAGACCGGCTCGCGCGCGGCGGCGGCGGGCGGTTTCACCTCCATCTGCTCGATGCCGAACACCAACCCGGTGAACGACAACGCGACGGTCACCAGCTACATCGTCGAGCGCGCCCGCCGGCTGGCGGTGGTGAACGTGTTTCCCATCGGCGCCATCACGCGCAACAGCAAGGGCGAGGACCTGGCGGCCATCGGTTCGATGAAGCAGGCGGGCGTGGTGGCCATTTCCGACGACGGCCATCCGGTGATGAACGCGCGCGTGATGCGCCGCGCCATGGAATTCGCGCACGCTTTCGGCCTCCCCGTGATCGACCACTGCGAGGACCTCAATCTGAGCGCAGGCGGCGACATGCACGAGGGCTTCGAGTCCGTCCGCCTGGGGCTGCGCGGCATTCCGGCCGCGAGCGAGGACGTCATGGTGGCGCGCGACATCCTGCTGGCCGAGCTGACCGGAGCGCGCTTCCACGTGGCGCACATCTCCTCGCGCAACGCGGTGCGCATGGTGGAGTACGCCAAGTCCCGCGGGCTGCCGGTGAGTTGCGAAGCCACGCCGCACCACTTCGCGCTCAGCGACGAGATGATGGTTCCCTACGACAGCAACTACAAGATGAAGCCGCCGTTGCGCGCCGGGCGCGACGCGCAGGCGGTGCGCGAAGCCATCGCCGCCGGAACGGTGGACGCCATCGCCTCCGACCACGCGCCGCACCCGGGCAGCGAAAAGATGCAGGAGTTCGAACGGTGCCCCTTTGGCATCATCGGGCTCGAGACCGAGCTGGCGGTCGCGCTCCAGATGCTGGTGCATTCCGGGCTGATCGGGTTGCCCAAGCTGGTGTCGTTGTTCACCACCGGCCCCGCTTCGATTCTCGGCCTCGACCGTGGCACGCTTGCCCCGGGATCGGCCGCCGACGTAACCATCTTCGATCCCGAGCGTCCCTGGACCTACGACGTCAACCGCTCCTATTCAAAGAGCCGCAATTCGCCGTGGGACGGAGTCACGTTCCGCGGCGGACCGGTGGCCACCATCGTGGGCGGCGCCGTCGTCTGGAGAGCCGAGGGAAGCTAGTTTGGAAGTGAAATGCAGCGACAACCAATTTTCATCTTCGTTCTCATCATGCTGGCCCTCGCGGGGGTGCGGGGACTGGCGGGCGTGGTCATCGAATATCAGTGGTGGAAGGAACTGGGGCAGACCCGCACCTGGTTCAGCCTGCTGCTTTACGCGGTTGCGCCCGCGGTAGCGGCGGCCATTCTCGCCTTCGTGGCGTTCTGGATGGCGCACGCGCGCGGGCTGCGCTTCGCCGGCGAACGGCTGCGGTATTA
>CAKZVG010000095.1 GCA_937921835.1 uncultured Bryobacteraceae bacterium
GGTGATGGCCAGCCGGTTGTCGGTGTCGACGTTGATCTTGCGCACGCCATGCTGGATGCCGCGCTGGATCTCCTCCACCGGCACGCCGAAGGTCGGCTTCAGCTTGCCGCCGTACTGGTTGATGATGTCCTGCAATTCCTGCGGCACGCTCGAGGAGCCGTGCATCACCAGGTGGGTGTCGGGCAGGCGGCGGTGGATCTCTTCGAGGCGGTCCATCTTGAGCACCTCGCCGGTGGGCTTGCGGCTGAACTTGTAAGCGCCGTGGCTGGTGCCGATGGCGATGGCCAGCGCGTCCACGCCGGTCTTGGCGACGAACTCCACCGCCTGGTCGGGATCGGTGACGTGTTCGAGTCCCGAACCGCCGGCGCCGTGGCCGTCCTCGATGCCGCCCAGCACGCCGATCTCACCTTCCACCGTGACGCCGCGCGCGTGCGCCATCTCCACCACCTGGCGGGTGGTTTCGACGTTGTACTCGAAGCTCGAAGGGGTCTTGCCGTCCGGCATCAGCGAGCCGTCCATCATGACGCTGGTGAAGCCCATTTCGATGGCGGATTTGCAGGTTTCCGGGCTGTTACCGTGGTCCAGGTGCAGCACGGTGGGGATTTCCGGGTACAGTTCGACGGCGGCGAGCATCAGGTGGTACAGGAAGCGATCCTGCGAATACGCGCGCGCCCCCCGGCTGGCTTGGATAATCACCGGCGACTGGGTTTCGCGGGCAGCCTCCATGATGGCCTGGATCTGCTCCATGTTGTTGACGTTGAACGCCCCGACACCGTAACCCCCCTTGGCGGCCTCATCGAGGACCTGCCGCATGGATACTAGCATTTCATCTCTCCTTGGTTTGGGATAAGTGCAAACCCGTGAAACGGACTTCGGGCCATGATTCGCGCCCGCCGCCGGTTGAATCTTCAGTATATCAGCGCGCGCCCGGCGGCACGCTCCGGAGGCACCGGCTCGCCCGGTGGCTTCCCGCCTCACGCGGCGCGGCGCAGCGCTTCGATGCGCTCGGCGAAGGGCGGATGCGAGGAGAAATACTCGTCCAGTTCGTTCGATCCGCGTCCGGCGCGTTCCAGCCGGGCGAGCAGGCGCACGGCGGCGGCGGGGTCGAAGCCGGCGGCTTTCGCGAGCGCGGCGGCCTTGCGGTCCGCTTCGAGTTCCTGATCGCGCGAGTAGCCCTGCTTGACAAGCTGCGCCAGCAGGTGGCCAAAGGCGGGAGTCCGGGAGGCGACCGCGCTCAGGAAAGCGCCCGCCAGGTAGCGCTCGCGGGCGTGGGCAAGCAGGACGTGCGCCATCTCGTGGCTGAGGATGAAGGCGATCTCCTGCTCGTCGCGCTCGCACAGCCGCAGCAGGGAACTGGTGACGAAGATGTAGCCGCCGGGCAGCGCGTAGGCGTTCTCCTCTTCGCCGGCAATCACCTGAACGCTGAACTGCCAGGGCTGGGCCACCTTGGCGGTGAGCTTCGACGCCACCGCGGCGGTTGCCTCACGGTCCTCGGCGCCGCCCGGATGCGCCCGCAGAAACTCGCGCGCGATCTCCTGCCCGAACTCGCGCTCGGCGCGGATGATCTGCTCCTCGCCGCCGAACATCGTGGTCCAGATCCAGCGCGCCTGCCGCCATCCGGTGCGGGCGCGCCTGCCAAGCTCGTTCCCGGCGCGCGGGATCAGCTTGCCGCCGAACAGCAGCAGCACCACCAGCGCGATGACGATAATTTCGGCGATCCCGAGACTGCGGCCCATCCGCCTCCTATTTGAACAGAAACGCGGTGGAGAGCGCCGTGAGCGCGACCACCAGCGCCTCGAAGAGCTTCTGCGGAATGTGATCCACCACCCCCCGGCCGGTCATCGCGCCCAGCACCACCGCCGGCGCCAGCAGCGCGTCGAAGGTGAGCGAATGCCGGCTGATGAGCCCGTGCCAGGTGTAGATGGGGATCTTACTCAGGTTGATCACGAAGAAGAACCAAGCGCCAGTGGCGATGAATTCCTCTTTCGGCAGCCGCTTGCTGAGCAGGTAAAGATTCATCACTGGTCCGGCGGCGTTGGCCACCGTGGTGGCGAACCCGGCCGTGACGCCGTAGGGCGCGCCATGACTGACCCCGGATTCCCCGCCCCGCAGGCGCCGCCGGAGGTAGACACTCAGCATGGCCAGCACGATCACGCCCACCATCCAGCGCAGCGTCCGCTCGTTCAGCGAGAGCGCCACGGCTCCCAGCGCCATGCCGGCCAGCACCCACGGCGCGAGGGCGAAAAGCCTTCCGGCGGCGGCGTGCCGGCGCCAGTACAAGACCGCGAAGATGTCGGCCACGCACAGGATCGGCAGCAGCGCGCCGGCCGCCAAACGCGCATCGCCTACCGCCAGCACCATCAACGGAACCACCAGAATGCCGAGACCGGGCACACCCGTCTTGGCCACGCCCACGAAAAAGGCGCACACCAGACCGAGCAGCCACTGCGCCAGCGGAAACCCAAGCATGGGGAGCAAGTGAAGGTGAACTTCCAGCGTAACATGGCGCGGCGCCGGCTCCCTTGGCGTCACAGTCAGGAGTTGAAACCGGCTATATTTACCGCGCCGTTCCCGCTACGCTCCGGGTTCACGCCCCGCGGGCTGGCGCATTCAGAAGGTAAGCTTCATCCCCACCTGCGCCGTGCGCGCCGGGCGGCTGGTGGAGGAAATCACGCCGAAGCCGGGGCCGCCGAGCGCCCGGCCCGGGTCCTCGAGATTCACCCGGTTGAGCGAGTTGAAGGCTTCCAACCGCACCTGCACGTTGTAGCGCTCCATGAACTTGTGGTTCTTCATGAGCGACAGGTCAAGGTTCGCCACACCCGGCCCGGTAAGGACCGCCCGGCCCGCCGTCCCAAACGTGAACGGATCCGGCGCCACCGCCGCCGAGGTGTCGAAGTACCGCCCGATGGTGCGCTCGGACTTCGGCAGGGCGGGATCGCGCAGCAGGTGCACCCGCTGCACTCCGTTAAAGGCGTTGGTGGTATTGGTCTGCGTCACCAGACCGTCGGGCGAACCGCTCTGCAAGGTCAGGATCGCTCCCAACCCCCAACCGCCCAGCACCATCGCCAGCGGCCCGCTGTTGAGCCAAGGGCGCCCTTTGCCCCAAGGCAGTTCGTAGGTCGAGGAATAGACCAGGCGGTTCCGGACGTCGTTTCCCGAAAGCGCTTTCTCCGCCCGCCGGTTGTACAGATCCTGCATTCCTCCCACCGCCCCGAGTTCCTGGTTTGAGGTGACGTCGTCGATGAACTTGGAGAAGGTGTAATTCAACAGAAAGTTCAATCCGGAAGAGAACCGCTTCTCGATCTTGGCGTTCGCGCCGTGATAGGACGAGTTGCCCCAGAACGGGCGGTTCACGGTGACATTGCCGTACTGCGGGAATGGCCGCCGGATCTGCGCGTTGCCCGGTCCCATCCGCGATGGATGGACCTGGTTGATGCTGACGTTCGGTCCGGGCAGCTTGCGTCCCACGTTGCCCACATAGCTCAGCTCCACCACGGTCAGCCAGGGCAGTTCGCGCTGCACGGCCAGGTTCCACTGCTGGTTGTAGCCGATCCGGCGGTTTTCGTCGTTGAAGTCGGGCGCGAAGCGCACCGCCTGGCCGACCCGGACCGCCCCATAGCCGGGCCCCAGTTCGGGCCGCGAGGTGCTCGGAAACCCATTGCGCAGCAGGAAGGCCGGCGTGATGCTGTTGTCCGGCGACGAGAACGAGCCGGAGGTCTCGAAGCCCGCGCTGGTATTGTTGCTTCCCGGCAGCGGAGGACCGAAGTAGATGCCGTAACCGCCGCGAATCACCGTACGCGGGAGAAAAGCCGGCTGCCAGGCGAAGCCGAAGCGCGGCATGTAGTTGTTGTAGTCGCCCTTGTATAGCGACCGCGAATAGCCGTCGCGATTGGCGAAGGTCACGATGCCGGGCGTGCCGGAAACCGGGTTGATCTTGCTGGAGTCGAAGCCGCTCAAGCGGTCGTTGGCGTCGAAGCGCGGAGTGTGCGTTTCCCATCGCAAACCGAGGTTCAGGGTGAAGTTCCGCGTCACCTTCCAATCATCCTGGAGGAAGTAGGCCCAGTACTTGGCCCGCCGGTCCAGTTCGTCGGTGTAGCGCACCTCGCCGGAACTGACGAAACCGGTCAGCAGGGAGGCGAAGGCGTTGCCGGTGTTGGCCACGCCCGGTTGCGCCGTCCCGAGAATCGCGAAGCCGAGCTGGCCGGAAATCAGTTGGTAGAAATTGTCGACGTTTCGCGCCAGCCGCGACTCGCCGCCGAAACGTAACGAGTGCGAGCCGCGGAAAACCGACAGGGCGTTGACGATGTGCGTATCTCGTATCGGTTTCTGAATCCGCTCCTGAGTGCCGGCGCCCAGGGAAGCGTAGCCGCCCACGTTCACGCGCGGAAAGGCGCGGTCGCTGACACCTTTGAGTCCCAGCTTGGAGGGCCATCCCTGGTCCAGCCCCAACGAGGCGTTGTGGAAGCGGCGCGGCTGGTAGTTGAAGCGGAAGTCATTCACCACGGCCGGCGAGAAGCTGTGAAACTCGGTGAACAGAAAGCTGTAGGCTCTGCGGTTCTGGACGTTGCCGTTGGGGTCGGCGGCCGCGGTTGGAAACACCGGCTGGTTGTTGGTCGGAAAGTCGTGCACGATGATGCGCGCCGAGAGCCGGTCCTTCTCGCTGAGGTGATGGTCCACCTTGGTGGTGGAGGTGGTGATGTTGAGCGCGTTCGAATTGGCGGCGTTCCAGTTGTTGGCGCCCGCCAGGTTGACCGGCGGACGGTTTGGCGCCGGGTAGTGGGAGGCGATGTTCACACCTACCGGATCGAGGCGCGCGGCCGGAATGACATTGCCCGGAAACTGCGTGCGCACGATTTGTGAGGGATTGGCCGGATTCGGCGCGCCCGACAGCGGATCGTAGATCCGGATCAGCGCGCCGGCGGCGGTCAGCGTCTGTGAGAAATCGCCCTTCACCTGTTCCGGCGTGGGCACGGTGAGCGTGCGGACGTTCGACAGGCGCTGCCGCTGGAACTCCAGGTTGGTGAAGTAGAAGGTCTTGTTCCGGATGACCGGCCCGCCCACGGCGCCGCCGAAAGCGTTCCAGCGCAGGGGCGGGCGCGAACTGGCGAAGAAGTTGCGCGCGTTCAGCTTGTCGTTGCGAAAGTACTCGTAGAGCAGCCCGGTGACGTTGTTGCTCCCCGAACGCGTGGTCATGGCGATGACCCCCGCGCCGGAGTTGCCGAACTCCGCCGAGTAGGTGCTCTGCTGCACGCGGATCTCCTGCACCGCCTCCACCGGCGGGTTGAAGAGCGCCTGCGGCACTTCGAGCGCGATGTTTGAGGCGTTCACGCCGTCAATCAGCCATTGCTGCGAGTCGCTGCGCGAACCGGCGATGGCATAGCGCGGGCGGATCACGTCGCCGGCGATGTAAACGGCGTGCCCCATCAGGGCCATGATCTCGCCCACGCGGCGGTTGTTGAGCGGCATGTCGACGATGGAGCGGTTCTCGATGAACTGGCCCACCGTCGAGGTCTCGGATTCGAGCAGGGGCGCTTCGCCCGTCACCACGAGCCGCTCGTCCACCTGGCCGAGTTGCAGCGTGATGTCGAGGCGCGTGACGCGCCCGAGTTCGAGCACAATGCCTGTCCGGCTGGATCCTTTGAAGCCGGCGGCGTCCGTGGTCAGAGTGTAACGCCCCGGGTTCAGCAGCGGGAACGTGTACTCTCCCTGGCTGCTGCTAGAGGTGGTCATCACCACGCCGGTGTCCTCGTTGGTCAGGCCCAGCTTGACATCCGCCACGCGGGCGCCGGCCGGGTCGAAGACGATGCCGGTAAGGGTTGCGGTGCTGAGCTGCGCGCCAAGCGGCGCGGCGGCCCAGAGAACGGTCAGCAGATACGCGGCGGCGTACCGGATCCTGTGGGTTTTCAAGGCTAACCTCCCAACACAGGGAGATTATACTCTTCCCGCCTCTTGCGCGCACCACCGCGCCGTTCCCGCTACGCGCCCGGCGAGGCGACCTTCTCCCACATGCCGGACTTGGCCGAGCGCAGCACGGCGTCGGTGACATAGTCCGTCGCCAGACCATCCCGGAAGGTGGGACGCGCGGGCGTTCCCGATTCGAGGCCCGCCAGGAAGTCCGCCGCCTGGTGGATGAAGCTGTGCTCGTAGCCGATCTGAAGCCCCGGCACCCACCAGTTCTTCATGTAGGGATGATCGCCGTCGGTGATATGCACCGAGCGCCAGCCGCGGAGTTTGCCCTCATCGCGGTGGTCGAAGTATTGCAGCCGGTGCAGGTCGTGCAGGTCCCAGAAGATGGAGGCGTGTTCGCCGTTGATCTCCAGCGTGTAAAGCGCCTTGTGGCCGCGCGCGTAGCGCGTGGCCTCAAACGTCGCCAGCGAGCCGTTCTCGAAGCGCGCCAGAAACGCGCTGGCGTCGTCGATGCCCACCGCCTCCACCTTGCCGGTGAGAGTGTGCTTGCGCTCTTTGA
>CAKZVG010000096.1 GCA_937921835.1 uncultured Bryobacteraceae bacterium
GCGACACGGCGACTTCCTTCGACTACACCTCGGTGACCGGCGGCGCAGCCAGCCTGTCCACCTCCTCCGCACAGACCTTCGAGTTCTCGATCGGCGGCGGCGCCAAGCAGCAGGTGGTGGTCAGCGGGTTGACGGCCGGCACGGTGACCGCCGCCGTGAACGCCATCAACGCCGGCATCGCCGCCAACGCCACGCTGTCGGCCGCCGGGCTCCAGGCCAGCGTGCAGGGCGGCGTTATTCAGATCGCCTCGAGCAACGGCAGCTACTTCCGCATGAACGCGCTGGTGCCGGGGCAGGATAACTTCGGCTTCGGGACCAACGCCACCACCGGCGCGGGCGTGGCCTACAGCGCCAATTACGCCGACGCGCTCTACAACTCCATCGACGGCCCCTACAACATCGGCGCCACCAACGACCAGGTGTACGTCAGCATCAACGGCGGCGCGGCGGTGGCGATCTCGATCACCCAGAACGCGGCGACGACCGCCACCACGGTGGCCAACGACCTGAACGCGAACGCCACCTTCGCGGCCGCGGCGACCGCCGCGGTGGTGAACGGACAGCTCGTCATCACCGCCGACAACCCGAACACCAAGATCGAGTTCGTCGACGGCGCCAACAGCGCCTACGCGACCATCGGCTGGGAGGTGGGCCAAAGCAACTACGCCGCCAAGGCCACCGTCAACTCGGGCGGCGCCTATCACACCGCGGTCGGCGACACGGGCGAAGTTTACAGCTTCAACACGCTGCGCGACGGCGGCTCGGCCCAGACCATCACCCTCACCGGCATCGATTCGGGCGGCGTGCAGCACTCCCTGGCCGTCAACCTGACCAACGCCAACGCGCGCTCGCTCGACGAGGCCATCAAGACCATCAACACCCAGCTTCAGCAGTCCGGCGACCCGACGCTCAAGCAGTTGGTCGCGGTCAAGGAAAAGAGCGCCGACGGCACCGAGGAGGGAGTGCGCTTCCTGAGCACGCTTTCCAACTTCCGCGTCTCGGTGGGAACCTCCGGGCGCTCCACCGCCGCCGACGAGGTCGGCATCTTCGACGGCACCAGCGGCGCCAGCGTCCAGGGCCAGGGCATGGTGACCACGGCCACCCAGAGCGCGGGCGGCAGCCAGCTCGACATCACCACCGAAGCCACCGCCGCGGCGGCCGTCACCGCGCTGGCCGAGGCGGTCACCATCCTCGGCAACGCCCAGGCCGTCGTCGGCAAGGGCCAGAACAACTTCACCTACGCTATCAACCTGGCCTCCACCCAGTTGAACAACCTGGCGGCTTCCGAGTCCCGGATCCGCGACGCGGACCTGGCCATGGAAGCGGCCAACCTGACCAAGGCGCAGATCCTGATCCAGGCCGGCATCGCGGCCCTGGCGCAGGCCAACTCCTCGACCCAGGCCGTGCTCGGCCTGCTGCGAGGATGATTCCTCCAGCCGTGGGGCGGTTGCCGGTTCCGGGGACCGCCCCCGCTTCCCTTCCCGTTAAGACTCCCCCGCCTTCCCGCCGATGAGAAGGTAGCGATGCCCACGCCCGCCAAGGCGGCCCGCAAGGCCATCCGGCTCGTCACGCGCGGAATCGAGTTCTCGAGACAGCGCGACCTACCCGCCGCGGAGAAATGCTACCGCCAGGCCCTGGCGCTTGATCCCCTTTCGGCCGACGCCCACTACAACCTCGGCACCATCCGCCAGCAGTCCGGCGCCCATCTGGACGCCGAACGGCTCTACCGGCGCGCCATCGAACTGTATCCGGCGCACGTCGAGGCGCACGCCAACCTCGGCAATGTGTATCTGGAAACCGGCCGCGCCGAAGAGGCGCTGGCCAGCTTCCGCAAGGCCATCGAGCTGCGCCCGGCCGCCGGCGGCGTGCTCCAGATGAACCTGGCCAACGCCTACCAGCGCCTGGAGCGGCTGGAGGAAGCCGCCGCCTGTATCGAACGGGCGCTGGAGTGGGAGCCGGGCATGGCGCCGCTGCTCTTCAACAACCTCACCAACCTGCGGCTGCGGCAGAACCGGGTGGATGAAGCGGTGCGCGCCGCCGAGGAGGCGGTCCGCCTGGCGCCGGGCGACGCCCTGGCGCGCTTTACGCTCGGCAACGCCTACAAGGCCCAGGGACGCTACCGCGACGCGCTGACGCAGATGCAGAGCGCGTTGTTTCTCGATTCCGGCAACAGCATGATGCACAGCGCGGCGGTCTTCCTGATGAACTACCACCCGGAGTGCACGCCGGAGGCGGTCTCGGAAGAGGCCCGCCGCTGGAACGCCCGGCACGCCGCGCCGCTGGCCGCGCGGCGGCGCCCGCACGCCAACCGGCCCGATCCGGAGCGGCGCCTGCGCGTGGGCTACGTCTCGGCCGACTTCACGCACCACGTCGTCTCGCAATTTGTCGAGCCGGTCTTTGAGCGCCATGACCGCGGGCGGGTGGAGGTTTACGCATACTCCTCGGTCTCGAAACCCGACGGCGTCACGGAGCGGTTGAGGCGGCTGGCCACGGGCTGGCGCTGCTGCGTGGGCCTCTCCGACGGGCAGGTGGCCGAGCAGATCCGCGCCGACGGCATCGACATCCTGGTGGACCTCTCCGGCCACACGGCCGGCAACCGCCTGCTGGTGTTCGCGCTCAAACCCGCGCCCGTCCAGGTGACCTGGCTGGGTTACGCCAACACCACCGGCCTTGAAGGCATGGATTACTTCCTCGGCGATCCGTACTACCCGGCGCCGGGCAGCGAGGCGCTGTTCAGCGAGCGGGTCTTCCGGCTGCCGCGCAGCTTCGCCTGCTGCCGTCCGCGCGAGACGGCTGCGGAACTGCCCCTAGCGCCGCCGCCGGCCAGGGGGCGCGGCTACGTCACCTTCGGCTGCTTCAACAACCCGGCCAAGATCAGCCGCGAGGTGGTGCAACTGTGGTCGGCGCTGCTGCACCTGCTCCCGGAAGCGCGCCTGCTGCTCAAGTACGCCGCCTTCGACTCCGAGGCCCTGCGCGCGACCTATCGCGGCTGGTTCGCCGGAGACGGCATCGATCCGGCGCGGGTGGAATTCCGCGGCGGCACGCCGCACGCCGAGCACCTGGCGGCCCACAATGAGATCGACATCGCGCTGGACCCGTTCCCCTACAACGGCGGCACCTCGACTCTTGACGCCCTGTGGATGGGGGTGCCGGTGGTGGCGCTGGCCGGCCAAAGCCCGTTCCAGCGGGTGTGCGCCTCGATGCTGGCCGCGGCCGGACTGGAGGAGTTGATCGCGTCCACGCCCGCCCAGTATCTGAACACCGCCCTGTACCTGGCGCAAAACGTGGCCCGGCTTCCCCGCCTGCGGGAGGAAATCCGCGAGCAACTGGCCTGCTCGGCCTGGATGGACGAAGCCGGCTTCACGCGCGAACTCGAGGACGCCTACCGCGCGATGTGGAGGGACTGGTGCGCCGCGCAGACGGGGAGCGGCGCCGGCGCCGTCAAGCCTGATGGCGCCCCCGGGAGGCCCTAATGGCGCGCGCCGGTTCCGCCGATGAACCTCACGGAGGTTCCGGAACCGGTTTCCGAACCGGGTTTCGCCGCCCGCGCCTTCCGGCCACACGGACGCGCCGCCGTCCCTGAAGTGAACCCAATCGATCCACACTCGGGGGGAGTATGCTCATCGAGCAAACCGGTCTCGGTGCGGGGGCCGCCAGCGGCGCCGCGCGCGCCGTCACGGCCACTTGTCCGGCCTGCGGATACCACGTCGCCGCGCCCTTCTACGACGGCGGCCGCCAGCCGCTGGCGACGCTCGGCTGGCCGGCGACGGCCCGGGAAGCCCGCGCCATGCGGCGCCTGCCGCTGGAGTTCGTCCGCTGCCTGGACTGCGGGCATGTGTTCAACGCGGCCTTCGACTACGCGGCCGTTCCGTATTCCCGCAAGCCGAATCTCATGTTCAACCGCGGCACGCTGTGGTCGCGGTTCCTGGACTCCATCCGGCGCGAGATGCTGCGCCGGCTGCCGGCCCGGCCGGCGGTGGTCGAAATCGGCTACGGAGACGCCTCGTTTCTGGCGGCGCTGGCGCGGGCGCGTCCCGGAGGCCGCTACACGGGCTTCGACCCGCACGGCGCGAGGGCGCCGGAAGGAGGCGGGCGGATCGAGCTGCGCCGGGAGCTGTTTGACGCCTCCCGCCACCTGGAGCCGCTGCGCCCGGACCTGATCCTCAGCCGCCACGTCATGGAGCATCTGGCCAACCCGCTCGGCTTCATCCAGACGGTGGCCTTCTCGGCCGCCCAACTGGACCTTCAGCCGCTGATCTACCTGGAGGTGCCCTGCATCGACCGGGCCATCGAAACCTTCCGCGCCGAGGACTTTTACTACGAGCACAACTCGCACTTCACCAGCACCAGCTTCCGCCGCATGCTGGCGCGCAGCGGCGCCGACATCGAGGCCCTGGGACACGGCTACGACGGCGAGGTGGTGTATGCGTTTCTGCGCCTGAGGGAGCGCCTGGAGCGCCTCTGCCGCTGGCACGAATCCACCCTTTTCCACAGGCGCGCGGGCCAGGCGCGGCAGGCGATCAGCGAACAACTCCGAGAGTTGCTCGCCGCGGGCAAGCGGGTGGCCGTGTGGGGTGGGACGGGGAAGTCGGCCGCCTTTCTGCATGCGCACGCCGGCCTGGCCAGCGGCATCGCCTGCGTGGTCGACTCGGACCCGGCCAAGGCCGGAACCTTCGTGCCCGGGCTGGGGATCGAAATCCGCTTCCGCGACTGGCTGCGGCGGCATCCGGCCGACGTCATTCTGATTCCGGCCCAGTGGCGCGCGCGCGACATCGCCGGGGAAATGAAGCGCGCCGGCATCCGCTATGAGAGCGTGCTGATTCCCCACGCCGGACAACTAGTGGATTTCTTCCGCGGCGCGCATCCCTACCGAAAGCGGTCTTCTTCAGGCCGCCGGGCGGCGGCCGGCTCCGGCCTGGCGGCGCTGGCGCAGGCCCTTCAAGCGCGCCCCACGCCCGCGCCGGAAGCGGCCCGGCCGTGAAGCGGGCCGTCCGCCCCCCGGCGTCGGCAACACCCGGCTGTGGCGGCTGGCGGGGTGGCGCCCGCGCGCCATAAGCCGGCCGCGCCGGCCTCAGGCGCCGGTCTGGAAGAAGGACACCAGTTCGCGCAGGCGGGTGACTTCCTCGACGTTCTGGCGCATGGTGCGGTCGATGGCGGTGATGGAGCGGGTGGCGCCTTCCATGGATTCGCGCTGTTCGCGCGAGCCGGAAGCGATGCTCTTGATCATGGCGTCGACCTCCTCGACGTGGCGCTGCATCTCTTCGAGCGCCCCGCCGGCGCGCGCGGCAAGCTCCCGGCCGGCGGCCGACTTCTGGCTGGAATCGGCGATCAGGGCGGTGATGTCCTTGGCCGCCTCGGCGCTGCGCTGCGCCAGGTTGCGCACCTCGGTGGCGACCACCGCGAAGCCCTTGCCCTCCTCGCCGGCGTGCGCCGCTTCGACGGCGGCGTTGAGCGCCAGCAGGTTGGTTTGCAGCGCGATCTCGTCCATGACGTGAATGATCTTGGAGATCTTGCGGCCGCTCTCGTCGATTTGGTTGACGGCGGCGACCAGTTCATCGACCGCCTGGCGGCCGCCGGCGGCGCTCTGGTTGGCGGCGTCGAAGCGCCGGGCGGCGTCGCCGGCCAGGTCGGCGTTCTGCTCGGCGGCGGCGGCGATCTGCTGCATGGCCGAGGAGGTCTCCTCGATGGTCGGAGCGCCGGCGGCCGAGCGCCCGCCCCCGCCCGCGGCGGCCGAAACCAGCGCCACCGCGTCGCTGACCCGCAGCGCGGCCGCCTGCACGTCGCGCACGATGTCCCGCAGCCGGGCGGTGAAGCGGTCATAGGCCTGGGCCACCATCCCCACCTCGTCTTCGGAACGGATGCCAAGCGCGTAGGTCAAGTCGCCCTCTTCGAGCTTGCGCAGCCCGGTGACGATCCGTCCCAAGGGACGCGTCACCGCGCTGGCGACGATATAGCCCGCCGCCAGCCCGGCCGCCGCGCCGAGCAGCGCCAGCCCGAGCAGCAGCAGCCGCGAGCGTCCCACGCGGTCGAGCGAGGCCTGGTATTCGGCCGCCGCCGCCCGCTTGCGGTGCGCCACGAACTTGCCGATAGCCTCCAGCGTGGTGCGGAAGGTCTCCGCCCCCGCCCCGTTGGCGAGTTGGAAGGCCTGGTCGGCCTGGTCGGCCTTCAACTTGGCGGCGATCTCGGCGCTCACCGCCCGGAAATCTTTCCAGCCGGCCGCGATCCCGGCGTAGAGGGCCTGCTCCTCGCCGTCCCGGGCGAGCGCCTTCACCTTGCCCGCCAGCTCCTCGAAGCTGCGCTCGGCGCGCGCCAGCTCGCGGAAGCCCTCCTCGCGCGCCTCGGGCGTGTAGGCCACCAGCGCGTTCTT
>CAKZVG010000097.1 GCA_937921835.1 uncultured Bryobacteraceae bacterium
GTGCAGACCACGCTCGATTTGATCTCGGGCCTGCTTACCATCGCGGGCGGCTCGAATACGGACTCGAGATGGTCAAGGAATGCGGGCTGACCTGGCAGGACTTCTTCGTTCCCAAGCCGGGCGGCGAGAAAGCGATCGAGCGGCGCGGGCTTTAGCCGCGGAACGGGCGCGGCGGATGGCACGTCCCAAGCTCATGCGGCCATATCTCTGGGCGGCGGCGGCGCCGGTGCTGCTGGCGGCGGCCGGCGGCGGCTACCTGAGCGCCCGCGACAAAATCGCCGCCATCCAGCAGGAGCGCGTGCCTCCCGGCGGCGAAGTGCGGCTCAGCGAACGCGAGGTGAACGAGTACGTGCGGGGCGAGATCCCCAACGTGGTGCCGGAAGGGGTCCGCAACGCGCGCGTCACGCTGGCCAAGGACCGCGCCAGCGGCTATGCCCTGGTGGATTTCGTCAAGCTGCGCCGGGCCAAGGGGCGCGAGACCGGATGGTTGCTGCGCCAACTGATCGATGGCGAGCGCGCGGTCCACGTGCGGGCCCGGATCGTCTCGGGCGGGGGCCGGGCGACGGTATTCGTCGAACGCGTGGAACTGGACGGGATGGAGATCGGCGGCGCCACGCTCGATTTCCTGGTCGACGCCTTCCTTCTCCCGCTCTATCCGGAAGCCAAGATCGGCCGGCCGTTCGAGCTGGGCTACAACGTGGAACGCCTGGATGTGCGGCCGAATGAGGTGCGCGTGCACATCGGGAGCGCGGGAACCGCGCGCGCCACCCCCGGCTTCTGATACATTGCCGGAGTATGATCCACCGGCGCGAATTTCTCTCCGGCCTGCTGGCTTCCGCCGCCGCACCCGCGGCCGGCGCACGCCGCCCGAACTTCATCGTAATTCTGGCCGACGATCTCGGCTACGCCGATCTGGCCTGCTACGGCAGCCGGCGCAACCGCACGCCGCATCTGGACCGCATGGCCGCCGAGGGTGTCCGCTTCACCGACGCTTACGTTCCGGTACCCTACTGCGCGCCGTCGCGCGGGACGCTGCTCACCGGGCGCTATCCGTTCCGGCACGGCCTGGTGCGCAACCCCGCGCCCGACGCCGGCATTAACGACGCCGGACTGCCGGCCTCCGAGATCACCCTGCCGGAGGCGCTCAAACCGCTCGGCTACACGAGCTCCTGCATCGGCAAGTGGCACCTGGGCCACACGCCCGAGTTCCTGCCGCGCACGCAGGGCTTCGACGAGTATTACGGGATCCTCTATTCCAACGACATGCGCCCGGTGCAGATCGTCCACAACGAGCGGGTCGTCGAGTATCCCGTGGTTCAGGCCAAGCTCACGCGCGATTACACCGAGCGCGGCAACCGCTTCATCGAACAGAACCGCGACAAACCGTTTTTCCTGTATCTGTCGCACGCCATGCCCCACAAACCCCTGGCGGCGTCTGAGGACTTCTACACGCCCGAGGTGCCCGGCAGCCTGTACACCAATGTGATTGAGGAATTGGATTGGTCGGTGGGACAGGTGCTGCGGCGCGTGGCCGAGCTCGGCCTGGAAAAGGACACCCTGGTGGTGTTTCTCTCCGACAACGGGCCGTGGTTTGGTGGCGAGACGCCCTTCCGCGGGATGAAGTCGCGCACCTGGGAGGGCGGCCTGCGCGTTCCCCTGATCGCCCGCTGGCCGGGCCGGATTCCGGCTGGCCTGGTGTCCAGGGAAGTCTGTGGTTCCTGGGACCTCTTCCCCACGATCTGCTCGCTGGCCGGCGCGCAGGTTCCCAAGGACCGCGTCATCGACGGCCGCGACATCTTCCCGCTCATGACCACGCCGGGCGCGAAGTCGCCGCACGAGGCGATCTACTGCATGCAGGGCGAGCAGTTGCACGTGATCCGGTCGGGCAAGTGGAAGCTGCACGTGCGTTCGGCGGGCGCCTCGACCACGCAGCCCGGCGCGGGCGCCGATTGGGTGGACCCGCGCGGCCCTGACGGCATCACGATCGTCGCGCAGCACGAGCAGGCCAGACCCAGCCAGCACCCCGGCCTACAGACCGGCGACGCGGCGAAGGAGATGATGCTGTTCGACCTGGAAACGGACCCGGGCGAACAGCGCGACGTCGCCGCCCAGAACCCGGACGTAGTTCGCCGACTCAAGAGCATGTTCGACGCGGTGGACAAGCAGGTCCCCAAGATCCCCCCGCGTCCGCTCGGCCACGCGGCGCGCGGCGGCGTGCGCCGCCTCAAGGGAGGGGAACTGCGCTACGACCTGGAGCCCAAACGGCCGTAGTAGCTTTACTCGCGCGGGCTGCCCGGGTGGGCGCTGGCGCGCCGCCCGCGGCATTGCCGGGCTTTGATGTATCCTGTGACTTCGAAACCGGGCTGAGGACGGGCCTAGTTAAAGGAGCTTCCCGCTCCGGCGGGATCGCGCGCGGGCAGCCGATGGCAGGGATCGAGAACCGGCGGGGAGAAAGGCGGAGTATCCGCGACACGCTTCGGGGTTGGCTCCGCTGGGCGGGCGGGAGAGAAGGGCCACTGCCCCCCGCGGTCCGCCAGGCCGAATTCCGGTTGACCTTCTCCCGTTTCCGCGAGATTCTCGCCCTCAATGACGGCATACTCTGCGTCATCTCCGAACTGGAGGAGAAGGCCTCCGGCCGGGTCCCGTTCGCCCTGCCGCCGGTTTTCGACAGACTGCGGCAGGCGCAACTCGATGCCGCGCTGATCGTCAAGAACCTGAACCAGATCGCCGGCCAGGGCCGGTATGCCGCGCTGTACGCGGCGCTGGGCCGCATCCAGGAGCAAATCCAGGCCATCGCGGAGCGCCAGAGCCCGGCGCCGGACGGGCCGCTGGTGCTTCCATTCCACGAGGTGCGGCAAGCGAGCGCGCCGCTGGCGGGATCCAAGGCGGCCGCGCTGGGCGAGTTGCGCGATGCGCTGGGTTTGGCCGTGCCCGGAGGTTTCGTGGTGACCACCAGCGCGTTTTTCCGCATGCTGCGCGCGAGCGGCCAGGCCGCCCAGGCCGCCAGCCTGGAGGCCGTTTTTGAGAAGGCCGGGCAGGCGGCGCTGGCCGAGGCCTGCGGACGGGTCCGGAAAGCCATTCTCCACACACCACCTCCCTCGGAGGTGGTCGAAGCGATGTCCGCCGCACGCCAGGCCAGCTTCGGCGCGCGGCGGCCGGCGCTGGCGGTGCGCAGCAGCGCCGTAGGAGAGGATACCGCCGCCTCGCATGCCGGCCAGTACCTCACCAGGCTCGACGTGCCCTACGGCGATCTCCCGCTAGCCTGGCGGGAAGTGGTGGCGAGCGCCTTCCACCCCGATGCGGTGGTCTACCGCTATCTCCGCGGTCTCCTGCTCGAGCAGGCGGCCATGGCGGTCCTGGTTCTCCCCATGTTGCGGCCCCGGGCGGCCGGCGTTCTGTTTACCCGGGACGCGAACGATCCGGCGCGGGACGCGATGGCGATCGCCGTGACGGGCGGCCGGGGCGATGCGCTGGTCTCCGGACGCACCGGCGCCATCGAACTGACCCTGCGCGACGGCGAGGAAATCCCAGCGCCGCCCGCCGGGTTCATCCGTCCCTCGGATCTCGCGCAACTCAGGGAGGCGGCGCGCCGCATCGAGAAGCTCTTCGGAAGCCCGCAAGACGTCGAGTGGGCGGTCGAGGAAGACGGTCCGGTGTATTTCCTTCAAAGCCGGCCGCTGGCGCTGGCTCCTCCCCCGCGGGAAGAAGATCGGGAGACCGGCCTGGCGGATTCCGGCCCCAGCCCCCTGCTTGAAGGAGGCCACGTGGCGTGTCCGGGGATCGGAATCGGCCCCGTGCTCAAGCTGCCCGCCTCCGATCTCCCCGACGCGGTCCCGGTGGGGAGCGTTCTGGTTGCCCGGAACGCGCTGGTGGAACTGTCCCGCTTCCTGCCTTCCTGCGCGGCCCTGGTCACCGAAGTCGGGTCGCCGGCCTCGCACCTGGCGATTCTGAGCAGGGAGTGCGGCGTGCCGGCGCTGTTCGGCGCCGGCGGCGCGATGGAGCGCCTGGCCGCCGGCTCGCAGGTAACGGTGGACGCGTCGCGGCGGCGGGTTTTCCCGGGAGCGCTGCCGTTGAAGGAAGCCCGGCCGGACGCCAGGGGAAGGGTGAGCGGGACCGCGCCGCTGGCGGGTTCGCCGGCCGTGCGCCGGCTGCGGGAGCTGGCCGAGTGGGTCGTGCCGCTGCATCTCACCGATCCGACCGCTCCCGAGTTCGCGCCCGAGCACTGCCGCTCGCTGCACGATCTGACGCGCTTTGTTCACGAGAGCGTGTACCGCGCCATGTTCGGTTTCGCCGAAACGGTGCAAAACGATCTCCCGGCGCGGCAAGTTCTGGATCTCCGGCTGCCGCTGGCGGTGCACCTGTTCGACGTGGGCGGCGGATTGGCAGCCGCCGGCGGCGCGAAGGTTCCCCCCTCCGCCATCCGCTCCGAACCGATGCAAGCCTTCGTGCGGGGCTTGAGCGATCCGCGCATCGAGTGGGGGCGCCCGCGCAAGGTTTCGGCGGGCGGCTTCCTGTCGGTGGTGGGAGAGAGCATGATCGGAGGGCCGGCCGAAATTCAGGCGATGGCCGAGACCTCCTTCTGCGTGCTGTCCGCGAACTACATGAACTTCGCGGTGCGCACGGGCTATCATTTTTCGACGATCGACACCTGGTGCGGCAGGGCGGAGACTCGCAATTACGTCCACTTCCATTTCGCCGGAGGCGGAGCCGGCGCGGAGCGCCGCGAGCGCCGCCAGCGTTTCCTGGTTCGCGTACTTGAGGAGTTGCGCTTTCAGGTGCGGCTCCGGGGCGACATCCTCACGGCGCGGTTCGACAAGTTCGACCGCCCGCGCACCCTGGACGCTCTGGAACGCCTCGGCCGGCTCACGCTTTGCGCGCGGCAACTCGATATGCTGATGGATAGCGACGCCCATGCCGAGGAATTCGCGAATGCCTTTCTCGCTGAGGATTACTCGCCTTTCTGAGAAGCTGGCGCGCAAGGCCGCCAAGTGGCGGCGTCCGGACGGTTCGATGAGCAAACCCGCGAGCGCAACGCCCGCCGTGGACGAGGCATCGTCCCCGGCCGCGCACCTGCAAACTCTGCGCTGGCGCCTCACTTTGCTGCTGATCGGCGCTTCGGTGCTGCCCATGGCGGTGGTCGGCCTTGGTGGATGGGTGGTCTTTCGCGGCCTGCTCGCCAGCCGGGTTGAGGAGCACCAGCGGACGATCGTGCACGACCACGCCCATGCGGTGGATCTCTTCCTGGCCGAGCGGCTGAACGCTTTGCGGCTCATCTCGGAGAGCTACAGCGAGCGCCAACTCAAGGATCCGGCTGGATTCCGGCTGGTGTTCGAGGCGCTGAACGGCACCTACGGCCAGTCGTTCCAGGACCTGGGCCTGATCGACGATCAGGGGCTGCACGTTTCCTATATCGGCCCCTACGATCTCCTCGGCCGGAACTACCGCGACGCCGGCTGGTTCCAGCACGTGCGGGAAGAGGGGCGCTACATCAGCGACGTGTTTCTCGGTCTGCGGCGCGTCCCGCATTTCATCATGGCGGTGCGCCACGATCTGGAGGGAGGCCGTTTCTGGGTGCTGCGGGCTTCCATCAACTCGGAGGTTTTTGACCGGCTGGTCTCGCGCGGCATCGTCGGATCCAACGGCGACTGCTACCTCCTCGACCGGGAGGGGCGCTACCAGACGCGCCCCCGCAGCGGCGCCGAGGTCCTGAGCGTCAGCGGGGTCCCCACCGACACGCCTTCCAACGAGGTCCGGACCGTGAGGACCCGGAGCGGCGAAGGGCGGGCGATTCTGCGCACGACGCAGTGGATCAAGGACGGGCAATGGCTGCTGGTGGCCGAGCGGGATCTCGCCGAGGTCGAGATGCCGCTTCACCTGGCGTTTGTTCGCGGCGCGATGGTTTTCGGGGTGGGCGTGCTGACCATTCTGGTGGTCACCGTCTTCACCACCAACCTGCTCTTCCGGATGCTGGCGCGCGCCGAGCGGCAGAAAAAGGAGTTGGACGCCCAACTGCTGCGCGCCGCCAAACTGGCGTCGGTCGGGGAAATGGCCACCGGAGTGGCGCACGAGATCAATAACCCCCTGGGAATCATCTTTTCCGAACAAACCAACATCGACGACCTGCTGCGGGAGATGGATCAGGACGACCCGCGTGTCCGGGAGATGCGCGAGTCGGTGGCCCAAACCTCCAAACAGATCCGGCGCTGCAAGACGATCACGCACAAGCTGTTGCAGTTCGGCCGCCAGGGAATCGCCAGCGGGGCGCTGATCGATTTGGGCCCGGAGTTGGCCGAGGTCGTCCGGCTCTTCGAGCGGCAGGCGTCGGTCAATAACATCTCGCTGGTGCTGGAAGTCGAGCCGGAATTACCCAAGGTTCTTATCAACGCGGGCGAGTTACAGCAGGTTCTTAGTAATCTGGTGAATAATGCCTTTCATGCCTTGCGGGAAAGCGGCGGCCTGGTCCTGATCTCGGCCTGGAGCGAGAACGGGAACGTGATGCTGGCCGTCGAGGACACGGGGCCGGGCATCCCGCCCCATGAACGCGACAAGGTGTTCGAACCTTTCTACACGACTAAGAGAATGGGGGAGGGCACGGGGCTCGGGCTTTCGGTTTGTTACGGCATCGTGGTAAAGTGGAACGGTCGCATTTACGTCGATCCCGAGTCGGACGGCGGGGCGCGGTTTATTATTCAGTTTCCCGCGGCGCCGTCCGGAGGCAATGCATGAGTGAGCCGATTCGCGTTCTGGTGGTTGACGACGAGGTCGACTACCTGAACTCCCTGAAGCGCGTGCTGGCGCGCCGCGGATTCGACGTCCAGACCGTCACCGACGGAAGGTCCGCCCTGGCGGTTCTGGCGGAGGCGCAGTTCGACTGCGTTCTCCTGGACCTGCAAATGCCGGGGATGGACGGACTCGCCACCCTCGCCGAGTTGCGGAAGCAGGACCAGTTGACCCCGGTGCTGCTGCTGACCGGGCGCGGCGACATTCCTTCCGTGCTGTCGGCGCTCAAGGGCGGGTCCGAGGGTTTCCTGGCGAAGCCGTGCCCGGTCGAGGAACTGGTTTCGGCGATTGAGGACGCCAGCGAACGCAAGGCCCTGGCTCGCGCCTGGGGAGGCAACGGCAAGGAGCACTGAGCGGCGCCTAACCCCCGCCGGTTGGGCGGCGTCCCAGGCGCGACAGGTCGTAATCCTCCTCCAGAAACGCTTTCAGGATCAGCGCCACCGATTCCTCCGAGTTCATCGTCGCGTCCATCTGCCGGAAGAACTGGAATACCCGCCCGATCATCGTCAGATGAGCGGCGGTCTCCTGCTGGATGCGCTTCGAGAGGCGGGCGTGGACCGCGTCGCCTTCGACCGTGACCGCGAATCCATAGTGCTCCAGAACCCCCGCGATCGCGCGGACGCGGCGCGCGCGGCGGGAGTAATCGGCCGCTCCGCCCCGGAACAGCGCGCTGATGTAGTTTTTGTTGGGGGTCAGACCGCAATAGGTGTCGACCACCGAGAAATGGTAGCCGACGCGCGCGGTGTAGTTGAGATAACGGTCCGAAACCAGCGCGTAGCAGGGATCGCGGAAGGTGCGCGTCTGTTCGGGGCTCTCCAGCGCGTGGCGCATCATGATGCCGAAGAGCCCTTTCAGGTCCATCGGCTTGGCACCGAAGCGCGGGATCCGCCGGTCCAGCATGCCGGCCAGCAGCGCCGCCAGCGGAACCGAGGCGACCTGAGCGGGCTTGACGCGGCGCGCTCCGGCTGGCGCCTGGATGCCTCCGCCGAGATCGAAGATGAATAAGTCGATCGGAAGGAATACGTCCAGGCGGACGCCCGCCTCGTGCATATCCCCCAGGCTGCCGCCCAGGTGGAACATCTCTTCGTAGGACTTTTCGTGCGCGTAGCGCGCGATGTCGTGCAGGGTAAGACAGTGTTCGGGAGTGAAGTTGGGAAGCCGCGGGTGGCTCAGGTTCAACGGGATCAGCAACTCGGCGGCCGCTTCCAGCAGCCGGAAGACCGGCGTGCGCCGCATGAGGCCGCGCCTGCCCCCGACCACGGCCGAGCGCGCCTCCCGCTTCTGAAGCTCCGGAACAACGCCCGCATAAACACGGCCGCAACGGGCGTCGACCGTGACGGTCTGGCCCGGCCGCAGCGCTGCGGTGGCGCTGCGGGTGTCAACCAGGGCCGGCACGCCGAATTCGCGGGCCAGAGCCGCCATGTGTCCGGTGGCGCTGCCCAGGTCCGTGACGATGGCGCGGGCCTTGGCCATCACGAGGACAAACACCGGAGAGGATCGCGGGGCCACCAGGACCGCGCCGTCCGGAAAGCCTGCCAGGTCGTCATTC